>JAYKIZ010000052.1:0-5435 GCA_035285965.1 Cyanobacteriota bacterium
AATTAATGACTTGGCAGTTTCGGGTTTTTGTTGGATATGTTCAAATGGATTTGCCATTAGACTGACGCTCCGTAAAATAGGATTCTGAACCTATTTTAGCTCACAATTTATATTTCGGAGGAGTCTAATAACTTGGTCTTGGCGATATCGAATAATATTATTATCTTGCGTCAGTTCACTGTCATCGGCGCTGAGCGCCGGTTAGCGGAAGTTAATACAAAGCCCGTCAGCTTCAGCGCCGGAGCTTCTCTTGAGCAAAGCTCCAACAAAAACAAAGCACTTATAATGCTTTTGGTTTAATGATTTAGAGATAAATGTACTGCTCTGAGCGCTGGAGAATTTCGGCGGTTTCTTGGACTGAGAGATAAGAGGCGGCCATGCTTTCGGAAGCGAAACTTATTTTTAGTACTCATCTTAGATCCTCAGCAAGTTTTTCACAAGTCTTTGCTCGAACCGAGATCCTAAACCAATAAGTATTGCTGGCCGACAAGTAACCCGGAGCGCCGATTTCACAGACGTTGATCATGGGGCCGGTGTTGAGTCCGTGGGCTGGGACGGCGGCGCTTGCCCCTGATTGACCTGTTTTTTAATGGCGTCTAGCAGTTGCTTGAGACGGGTCTCTTCCGGATAAAGCTTGACCAACTTTTCCAGAGGGGCGATGGAGCCGGGGAGGTCTTGTAGTTGTAAACGGGCTTCCACCAATCCCTGGAGCGCCGTGGGGTTATCGGGTTCCCGCTCTAGCACTTTTTCGTAACCCTTGGCGATTTCCGCTATTTTCGCCTTATCCGTCGGCGCCGATTCTCCGGCTTGACCCGGTGCGGGAGTAGGGGTCTGGAAAATAGAGAGCATGGGGAAAAGCATCATGCCCAAAAAAGCCGCCCCGGAGGCGATGACGAAAATTTTCTGGAACAGGTTTTTGGGACTGCCGGAGGGGGACATCGGTAAAGTTAGGGGGGAAAGGTGGGAGCGAGACTAAATAACGGCGTTCCAACGATAGTAGCTATAGGCGCCGGCGCCGAAACTGGCTAAACACAGCGCCGTTAGCAAAAGTAAGGCGGGGAATTTGCCCAAACCCGCCTCCCGCAGTTGAATCCGCCCCAAAATAGCGGAGCAGAGCAAAACGAGAAATTCGGCGAAATAGTTAAACCAGCGCAGAATGAGGACGAATAAAAGCGACCAGATCACCATAGAGAGGATGGACTGGCCGAAAGACTTGACCCAACTGCCCACAAAAAAGGTCATTAAGGAGACCGGCGCCGTTAGGGCGAGGGAGGTGAGGACGATGGCGATCAGCGCCAAGGCGTGAATGAGGGCCATGATCCCTTCTTCCTTGAGGCCAAATTCCCAATTCTGAAACTGAGCCAGAACGGTCTCGCTCCAGATGGCGCCGGCGGAGGCCACGTTCCAGCCAAAGATGGCGTAGGAGAGGACGAGGAACAATAAAGAAAGCAAGGGGAGAAACCGGAACCACAGCATAACTCAGACGCTCCGCAGAATAAGCTGACGGTTTACTCCCATCCTACCGCTTCCCTCGGACTAGGAGAGGGATTGGACGATGTAATCAAAATAGGGCGCCGCTTCCTTGGCTTCCTCGGCGCTGAGGGCGCCCAGCGCCGCCTCTTTCAGGCATTGGATGGCTTCCACCATACCGGGGACGGGGACGTTGAGGGAGTTGTACATTTCTTTGACGCCCACTAAACCAATTTTTTCAATGGGTTCTTTATCCCCGGCTAAAATACCGTAGGTGACGAGGCGCAAATACCAGCCGTAGTCCCGTAGGCATTGGCTATATTGCTTCTGACCGTAGGCGTTGCCCCCCGGTGCTCGGTAGTCGGGGCGCTTTTTAAAGAGTTGCTTTTGGGCTTGATCAACAATTTTCTTTTCGTTCTCCGCCAAAGCTTCGGCGATGGAGATGCGCAGTTGACCAGATTTAAGGAAATCCTGAATGCCTTTGAGTTCTCCGCTACTGGGGTAACGAAGTTCATCGTCGGCCTTGAGAATCACTTGACTAATTACGCTCATAATATCAACATAAATCTCATAATCGTTTTTGTAGTTTAGCCTGAGATGGGATCTAGAGGCCCCGGCCGGGAAAAGATCTTTTTAGAGGAGGGTTAAGGGTCATGAAGGGCGACGCCAGCGATACCGTCATCATCGGCGGCGGGGTTATTGGCCTGGCCCTCGCCGTAGAACTGCGACTCCGGGGTCAAGACGTGACAGTCCTCAGTCGCAAGCCCCAGGAAGCCGCAGCGCTGGCGGCGGCGGGAATGTTAGCGCCGGAGGCGGAGGGGTTGTCGGAGGGGCCGCTTTTATCTCTCGGTCTCCGGTCCCGAGATCTTTACCCCGATTGGATCGGCAAACTGGAATATTTAACAGATCTCAGCGCCGGCTATTGGCCCTGCGGCATTTTGGCGCCGGTGTTTGAAGCGCCGGAAGTGATATCGGATCAAGGCAGTTGGTTAGAGGCGGAGGCTCTTCGGGAATTTCAACCGGGTCTGGGGCCAGAGGTTACAGGAGCCTGGTGGCGCCCGGAAGATGCTCAGGTGGATAATCGGCGCTTGATGACGGTTCTCCAGACGGCGGCGGAGCGCCTAGGGGTGAACGTACAGGCGGGGGTTACGGTAACGGCGCTGTCTTCTCGGGGGGGGAAACTGAAGGGGGTGGAAACCGACGCCGGAACCTTTCTGGCTCAAAACTATGTCTTAGCCAGCGGCGCCTGGGCTTCAGAACTCTTGCCCCTAGCGGTGTTTCCGGTGAAGGGAGAAATGCTGGCCCTACAGATGCCGCCCCAGGAAAATGGCGCCTGGCCCCTAGAGCGGGTTCTCTTTGGCCCCGGCACCTACCTAGTCCCCAGACGGGACGGGCGTTTAATTATCGGCGCCACGGTGGAAGTCGGGAACTGGAGCGCTCATAATACGCCTCAGGGGGTTCAGACCCTTGTGGAGCGGGCCACACGGTTATATCCCGGTCTCGCCTCCTGGCCGTTGCAAGAAATCTGGTGGGGTTTTCGCCCCGGAACCCCCGATGAAGGCCCTCTCCTGGGCGCTGGCCCCTGGGAGAATTTAACCCTGGCGACGGGACATTACCGCAACGGCGTTTTGCTGGCGCCGGTCACGGCCCGGTTGTTGGCGGACTGGTTGACGGCGGGCAAATCCGATCCGTTACTGGAAGCCTTTTCCTATCGGCGCTTTGAGGACTCGGCGTAAAAGCGTTTTTCCTTGGCGATCAACTGAGCCGCCCAGATGCCGCCCAGAAAACCAAAGAGGTGTCCCTGCCAGGACACCCCCGCTTGTAGGGGCAAAACTCCCCAGAGCGCCCCGCCGTAGAGAAACAGCGCCGCCATGGACAGGGCGATGGAAGGGAGATTGCGCTGGAAAAAGCCCCGAAAGAGCAAAAAGCCTAAATAGCCAAAGACCAAAATACTGGCGCCCACATGAACCGAGCCAGCGCCGCCAAAGAGCCAAGTGCCCAAGCCCCCCACCAGCATGGTTAGCGCCGTCACAATCCAAAAATCGCTGGTTTCCTGAAGCATCACGAACCAGCCTAAAACGAGGAAAGGAACGGTGTTGGCCATCAGATGTAGGAAACCGCCGTGGAGGAAAGGCGCGAAGAGGATGCCCCGCAGCCCCACTAAACTGTGGGGTTGGATGCCAAAGCGGTCGAGACTGTGATGGAAAACAAAGACGTCGAGAATTTCCAGAAGCCAAAAAATTCCTACAAAGCTCCCCAGGATAAACGCCTGGGTTTTGAGTTCCCGCGAGAAGTTGGCCGAGTTTGCAGATCCCATAGCGTTAAGCTTCTCCGTCAATGTTTAGATAGTCAGTTAAATATAAGTCAGTTAAACTGGGGGACTAAAGACGGCGCTGGCGACGCCCGCTGTTAATTATATCTTTAACCCAAAAGACTCCGCTCAACCCAGCCGAACCCGCCTTTCCTCCTTACTTTCCCTAGCCGCCATGAAAGTTCTTCTCCCGCTCCCTATCTTTTCCCGGAAATTTCCTTGGTTTTGGGGTCTGCTCCTCGGTTTTTGCCTCACCCTGGGCTGGAGCGCCGTCAGTCCCCTCCAAGCTCAACCGCCCTTGAGTCAAGCCCAGGCGCTTTATCAAGCCGGGGATTTTCAAGGCGCGCTCCCCCTCTGGCGGGGGGTAGCGGAGCGGTTTGCAGAGGAGAAGGATGTTTTAAACCAAGGCATGGCGCTCAGTAATTTAGCCTTAACTTACCAACAACTGGGGGACTGGCAAGCCGCTACTCAAGCCATCGAGGAGAGCCGTCGAGTCTTGGCCGCCCAAGCCCCCTCCCCGGAACAGGAACGCTTACTTCGTCAGGCCTTAACCATCCAAGGACAATTGCGACTGCGGCAGGGCGCCCCCCAGGCGGCGCTGGCCGCTTGGCAAAGCGCCGAAACCCTAGGCAAACCGGATTTAGAAACCCGTCTTGATCTCCAACGGCAACAGGCGGAAGCCTATCAAGCGCTGGGAATGTACCCCCGAGCCTGTAACGCGCTCTTAACGGCGCTAGGACTGCCCCCCAAGGATTGCCAAATCAGCGCCCCTCAATTGGAAAGCCTGACGGAGCCGGAACAAGCGCCGATTCTCCTTGCGTTAGGCGCGACCCAACGGCAGATGGGACGGCTGGAGTCCGCTTGGGACGTTCTTCTGGCGGCGGATCGTTTAAGCGAAAACCCCGCCCAAAAAGCGGAAATTCGCCTCAATCAAGGCAACGTTCTCAAAGCGCTGGCGAACCGCCAACTGACCCCGGCGGAGCGCCAAACTTCCCGTTTGCCTGCCGCCGATCGGGCCTGTTCGGCGCCGTTATCTTCTGGGTTAGGAACCTTTAGCCTCTACCGACAGGCCCTAACCTGTTACCAAGAGGCGGAAACCTTGGCGCCAGGGCTATCGGGTCAACACCAGGCTCGGTTTAATCGCGGGCAACTGCTGGCCCAACTGCGGCAATGGCCTAGCCTTCCGCCCCTCCTGACGGCGCTGGAACAGGACGTCCAACAACTGCTCCCCGGTCGCGCCGCGACCACCAGTCGTCTTAAGTTGACCCAAACTTTACTATGTCTGGAACAGGGCTTTAATCCCCAAGCCCTTCTCTCTCAATCTCCCCTCCTCCAATCCTGTCCCCTCCCCAGCGCCGAAGAGCGCCGTCAATATCAGGCCGCCTTTACGCCTCTTTTAAACCCGGAAAGGAGTCGGCGCCTTCTGGATCAAGCTAAAGCGGAGGCGGAAGCCCTCGGCGATCCGGCGCTCTTATCCAATTTCTGGGGCTACGAAGGGGCCTGGCTAGCCCAACAGGGTCAAGGGAAAGCGGCGCTGGCCGCGACGGAGCGGGCCGTTGCCCCCATTACCGCCTACCAAAACCCGGAATTGAGCTACCTCTGGCAGTGGCAGTTAGGACGTTTCGCCGGAGCGCAGGGGCAAACCGACCGGGCC
>JAYKIZ010000053.1:0-15896 GCA_035285965.1 Cyanobacteriota bacterium
CTGAGCGCCGACTGTGGGTATGAGGGATAGACGACCTCCAGCCAACGCCTCGATATCATTTTTAGGAGTGTTTATGACGCCTACCCTCCCCACGATTCGGTTAGACTTAGACGCCATCCGCGAGGAAACCGTTCATTTGGTTGAACAGGGCATCCTCCACTACCAACAGCCCCTCTACCTGCTGGCGTCCTACTTCCCCGCCCGGGAATGGCCCGCTATTGAACGGGAGCTAGAGCGGAACGACTATCTTCTCCGGGACCGGCTCATTGATCTCATCGGTCACCGCGCTTGGCGCTCCGATTAATTTTGAGTTAATCTATGCTACTGCACCGCAAAAGTCAAGAACGGGGCTACGCCGACCACGGCTGGCTTCAGAGCTACCACACCTTCTCCTTCGCCCACTACTACGACCCCGACTATCTCAATTTTCGGAGTTTGCGGGTCATCAACGAAGACCGTATCCGGGGCGGCGGCGGCTTTGCCACCCATAGCCACCGGGATATGGAAATTATCACCTACGTTTTGTCCGGCCGTCTGGAACATCAGGACAGCTTGGGGAATCGGGCGGTGATCGAACCGGGCAAAATTCAACGCATGAGCGCCGGCACCGGGATCACCCACAGCGAATACAACGCCTCGGCAACGGAGCCGGTTCATCTCCTACAAATTTGGCTCTTACCTGACCAAACCCGTTTGCCCCCCAGCTACGAAGAAAAGTTCATCGACCTAGAAGCCAGCCGGGGCCAGTTTCAACTCATCGCCACCCCTACCGGGGAACAGGGGACGATCACCATTCATCAACAGGCGACCCTGGCCGTGGCTCGTCTAGCGCCGGGGGAACGACTGGCGTTACCGGCGGCGGCTTACGCTTGGCTTCAGGTTTCTCAGGGAAGCCTATCCCTGGGTAAAATTACCCTTGCTCAGGGGGATGGTTTGGGGATTAGCGAGGAGGAAAATCTGCCACTTCTCCAGGCGGAAACCGAAAGCGAGGTTATACTGTTTAACCTTGCCTAAGGCGCCGGCGCCGAAAAAAACCTTGCCTTAACCCTTGACAGCGCCGGCGGTTAGACCCTGGACTAAACGGCGCTGGAAGATCAACGTTAAAACGATGAGAGGAAAAGAGCCTAAAACCGTGGCCGCGGCCATGGGGCCGTAGGGCGTTTCAAATAAACTGGAACCGGCGATGGCGGCGGTGGCGACGGGAATCGTTTTTAGTGTCTCCCGGCTTATAAAGGACAGGGCTAGTAAATATTCATTCCAGGCGAAAATAAAAGCTAAAATTCCCGTGGTTGTCAGCGCCGGCAAGGTCAGGGGCAAGAGGATTTTGACGAAAACGCCCCAGGACGAATAGCCGTCCATCCGTCCGGCGTCTTCCAAGTCTGGGGGTAATTGTTGGAAAAAACTGCGCAGAACGAGGATAGTGAGGGGCAAATTAATCGCTGTATAGGGAACAATCAAGGCTAAATAGGTATTGCCCAATCCCCAAGCTCTAACCCATTCCAAAAGTCCCAGAAAAATGAACATGTAAGGAAAGAGCGTGGTTAAAACAATCAGGGTAATCCAGAGGGAACGGCGGGGTAACGCCTCTCGACTCAGGCTATAGGCCGCCGGCGCCCCTAGGGCTAAACTCAGCAAAGCCGAAAGCGCCGCCACCAGGAAACTATTGCCTAAATAGGTCAACATCGGACGGTGCTGGAAGAGTTGGCGATAATGCTCTAGCGTCCATTGGCTTGGCCAATAGCGGAGGGGAAGGGCGGCGATGTCGGCGTTAGTTTTAAAAGAGGTTAAAACTTGCCACAGTAGGGGCGCCAGACAAAATAAAGCCACCGCTAGAATCCCGATTCTTCGCCACCAGCGCCAGGCGTTGATCTCCATAAAAACAGGCCGATTTAAAATAAAGCGCGCCGCTGGGGAGTTAGCTCAGCGACCCTTAGCTTAACGCGGAAGAAGAACTATCTATGAAGTTTATCGGCATTGATTTAGGCTGGCGCTCTGGGGAGAGCGGACTCTGTTGTTTATCCCTCCAGGGCGCGGGTCTTCAGACTTTAGAGCTAACGCGGCGCCAAAGCCTAGAAGATATTTTCGCCTGGCTAGACCGCTGGCTTGCGCCCGAAGAAGGGGGCCTAGTGGCGGTGGACGCGCCGACGATCATCGCCAACGCTAACGGCGCCCGCCCCTGCGACGGCCTGACCCATCGCTATTTCGGCCGTTATCACGCCGGTTGTTACCCGGCTAATTTAGGGCGGCCCTTCGCTGAGCGCACGGTTACGGTGGGGCGAGAGTTGGAAGCGAGGGGCTTTCGTCACGCCCCTGAGATCAGTCCCCAACAGGAAGGACGGTATCAGATTGAAGTCTTTCCCCATCCCGCCATGATCCATCTTTTTGGCTTAAGTCAAATTCTGAAATACAAAAAAGGAAAATTAGCGGAGCGTAAACGAGAATTAGCCCGACTCCAGGGGTATTTATTTTCGATTTTGCCCCTCTTGACCCCCGCTCTGGAATTAACAGCCAACCTAACGGACTCTCTCCAGGCCGATTTAGCCCCCCTAACGGGAAAAGAACTCAAGATGTTAGAAGACCAGTTGGATAGCCTAGTCTGCGCCTACGTCGGCGCCTATTGGTGGCGTTGGGGCCGAGAGAAAAACTGGGTTTTCGGAGACCGAGCTTCCGGCTACATTATTGTGCCGGCGCCGACAACCCCTCAAACACCGGACAATAGCCCTCCGGGGTCACCGCTAAGCCCCCTAGGGGAGACAGGGAATTCCAACAGCGCCCCTGACGATAATGGCGACAGCGCTGACAACTATCCAACTCCTCCCGGCGCTCCCGCTGGCGTTGTTTAAGAAGTTCCCGTTGGGAAACGCCCCGCAAAACCAATTCTTCCCCCTGCCAGCGGGCCTCCACCAGTCCCGTGTCGGCGAAGGGCGCCCAGCGGGGATCTTGGGTCATTCCCGCGTCTAGGGTCAGGGAAACGCCGTGGCTCAGTTCGTTAACTTCTCCCTCGTAGCGCACCGGCAGGGGAACGGTGGGCTGGAGGAAACGCTCGCCAATGGGTAAGTCCACCCAGGTTTGGGGCCGGGGAGAGTGGAGTTGATAGCGGCTTTGCAGTTCTTCCAAACTGGTTAAATCCTGAATCTCCTGGGGCGCGCCGTGGACAAAAACAATATGCTGGGGGCGGAGGTTATGGATCAGTTGGCTGGTATTGCGCCCGTCGCTATGGTCGGTCAAGGCGTAGGTTTCCAGGTTCACCTGGGGCAGAGGCGGGAGGGAGACCGACGCGCCTTCCGGTAGCAGAACCGTCCAGCGCCCCGGAAAGGGCGGAACATCGGGCCAGAGCGCCGACCAATCTTCTGTTAAGACCACTCCAGGGCGTTGGGGAGAAAAAGGAATCTCTCGAATCCGTCCCAGGCGGGGGTAGATCTTGTCGTCCCAAAACAGGGGCTGATGTTGGGCGAAGTTTTGGACGTTGGCCGGTAGGATTTCTAACAAATCGAGGTAAAGGTCGCAGTAGTCCGCCAAGGCGCCGGACGCCCACAGATCTAGGTCCCGCCCCGTAAATTGGTGGTGGGAGCGCAGGAGTTTCAGGATTTCCTGACCGGGCCCCAGGGGCTGTAGGGGCAACAACACCGAGCGGCCCGACTGGAGCGCCTGATCGATTAACTGGAGAAAATGTTTTTCCTGCTGGCGCCGGTGAGGATAGCGCCGGGCGCCGAGACTGCTTTCAATAATTAAAACATCGGGTCTCAGACCCCGTAGAGCTTCTAAATCGACGCCTTCCGCCAGTTGGAGATTGGAGAGACAAAAGTCTCCCGTGTAGAGAACCCGGTAAGTCCGCTCCGGGAGGGTGTAGGTCAACAGGGTCAGGGCGGCGCCGGGGAGATGGCCCGCGGGCAGGAGTTCGAGGGTTAAATTCTCCGCCAGGGCCACCGGGGAGCGCCAGGGGAGGGTCTGGAAATCCGGCGCCGGCGAATCCGGCCAGAGCCGGGGTAGAAGACGGCCGGTGGCGGCGCTGGCGTAAATCGGCAAGCGAGGAAAATTCTGCCCCAATTCCGCTAAGCCCCGACCGTGGTCGGCGTGGGCGTGGCTACAAATCACCCAATCCGCGGGCGGCCCGCCCAAATCTAGCAAGGGCGAGAGATCCGCCAAGCCGCAATCCAATAGAAGCCGGTAGGGCCCTAGACAGAGCAGAAGACAGACCCCCTCTTGCCCATGACCGACGGCGAAGGGAAAACAGGCTAGAAGGCTCTTCGGTCGAGGCGGCGGTACTGTAGCCATGCCTCGTCCCTAGTGGGCCGACCCGTTGCCGTCGTATTTATCGGTATCGTAGAAACCGTTGCGGGTGCCAAAGAAAAGCGCCGACACCAGAAAAATCCCGGTTAGAACCGCCATAATCAGTTTTACGTCCATAACCATTGAAAAACCTCGTCTGATAAGGGAAAGGCCAGTCGTTTTCTGGGAGAAATCCTAGCACACTGGGCCTAGAGGGGTTTCGCTTGGGCCGGGAAGTCGGCGGGCTGAACGGTAAGCGGGAGAATTTTTCCCCTTCCCTAGGAACAGGAAACCGCCCGAACATCGTCCAGGCGGAGTGTGGTGTGAGGAGTGAACGGAAACATACGTCTCCGCCCTTATCTATTGTAAAGGAGAAACTCAGTTTCACGGAGGCGCTCCGTCAGAAAAGTTCGCTTAAAAAGCGGGCAATCGAGGAACACTCCCCAGATTCTCGGGCCGGCGCCGAATGTGGGTTCAGAGGTTGGTGGCGATGGCTTGAACCGGACAGGCGGGGATACACTGCTCGCAGACCACGCACCGAGAGCGCCGGAAAGTGAGCTTAAAACTATTGGGGTCAAGGATCAGGGCCTCCGTGGGACAGACGCCTGTGCAGAGGCCGCAATCCACGCAACTCTGGTCGTCGATGACGATTTCTCGGCTGGCGGTGGAGACGCCGATGTCCTGGGCCCGCATCCAGTCAATGGCGGCCTCGAGTTGGTCAATGTCGCCGGAGAGTTCGAGGACTAATTTGCCGATTTGGTTGGGCGCCACCTGGGCTCGAATAATGTTAGCCGCGATATTAAAATCCTTCGCCAGACGATAGGTCACCGGCATCTGAATAGCCCGCCGGGGAAAGGAAAGGGTGACTCGTTTTTTCATGATCGCAAAATTGGTTAATCTGGACTGCTCTGAACCTTGGCGTCTTCCCCATCCCCCCCGCTAAGATGGAGGGTAACTTATTTTCCCAGGTTTTAGGATCGGCTCGTATGACTTTGCCGGCCAGCGGCATTATCGAAAACTATATTCAGCGGGTGACGGAATTTAGCCAATCCGCCCAGCGTTTGCCCACCGCCGCCGAACTGGAAAAAATCGCCACGGAACTGGGCATTGACCCGGAGGAAATTCAGGCGGCCCAACGGGAGGCCCAGGCCCACTACACCCGGGCCCAGGGTTATTTGCGTCTGCGTCATTGGGAAGACGCCATTACCGAACTCCGGGACGCCGTCGCTCTGAATCCCGCTAATTCGGATATGTTGCTCGCCTTGGCTCAAGCCCATCTGGGGCGCTGGCGCCTGTCCCATCGTCGGGAGGACGCGGAAGAATTACGCTTCCGGGCCCGTCAGTGTTTGGCCCTCGATCCCAATTCCGACCCGGCGCTGGAATTGCTAGGACTCTTCAGCAAATTACGCCAACGGCGCCGTCAGGGATTTTGGGCCCTCGTCGTCTTCGCCGCGGCGGTCTTAACCGGCGGTTTGGGTTACTTATTCATCCAAGGGCGATTACCCTATGTGCTCCAAAATCGGGCGGAGTTGGAGCAACTAGAGCGCCGTCTGGAGCAAGAAACCCGGCGCTTGCGGGAGGATCAAAGTCGCTTACTTCAGGAAATGTTAAGCCGACAACGGGAGGAAGACGCCGCCTTAAATCTGCGCTTAATCCAACTCCAAAACCGTCTCCAAAGCTTGGAAAAAGAATTGGAAGCCCTCAAAAACCCCGAGCCTTCCCCCTCTCCGGCTCCGCCCGAAGGTTAAGGTAATTTCCTCTGGTCTTTAACTCCGGCTCAGGACACTTGCTGATGTCCCAACTTAAAGAATAAACTTTCTAAATCCTCTTGCACCGTTTGAAATTCCGTAATCGGAATCCGACTCTCCACCAAAAGCCGCAGTAAGTCCGCCATTTCTTCTGGGGCGCCGCTATAACGACAAATTAAACTTCGACCGTCCCCTTCCCGTTGAATCTCCCCCACCTGAGGTTCGGTTTTGAGCAAGTCTTGCAGGCGCTCTAAGCCGTCTAAAACGGTAATCCTTAACTGCCGCGCCGTTAAGCGCCGATAAAGAATTTCCAAAGGAGCGCTTTCGATCAGACACCCCAACTCCATCACGCCGACCGCAGTGCAGAGTTCTTGCAAATCGCTGAGGACATGGGAAGAAATTAAAACCGTCATCCCGGCTTGACGCAGAAGCTTGATAATTTCCCGAAACTGTAAGCGAGCGCCGGGATCTAAGCCGGAAACCGGCTCGTCTAGCAGAAGCAGTAAAGGATTATGAATTAAGGTGCGGGCTAAGCTGAGGCGCTGTTTCATCCCTCGAGACAGGGTCACGATTTTAGCGTCTTTTTTACTGGTCAGTTGCACGAGTTCCAGCGCTTCCCAGAGTCGGCGGCGGCGCTCGGCGCCGGCCAGAAAGTAAAGACGGGCGAAGTAGTCTAAATAATCCCAAACGGAAAGGTCTTCGTAGAGGGGATAATCGTCCGGCAGGTATCCCAAATATTGCTTCAATTTCAGATTGGCTTCCCCCCGGAGCAGGCGCTCGCCAAAAAGGGTAATCTCCCCCGCGGTGGCTTCCTCCGCCATGGCCAGAAGGCGAATCAGGGTCGTTTTACCGGCGCCGTTGGGGCCGATCAAGCCATAGACGGCGCCTTCTTCCACTTCCAGATCGACGTTATTGACCGCGCGCTGACGGTTGAACTGCTTAGTTAGACCCTGGGTGGCAATGGCGAAGGAAGACGCGCTCAACATTGGCGGCAATGGGAAAAATTATCTCTAGCTTAACCGGGGAGACGACCTTATGACTCCGGCGCCCCCTTAACCGTCGCTTTTATCAATACCAAGAATCGCTTTTCTTCTATCCCAACCTCAAGTTTTGTAAAGATTTATAACAAAATTGTTAAGGTCTGTTGCAAGATAGCTTTGCCGGCGCCGGTCGCCCTTTTTTTCCCAAAAAACCTGTGATACCATGCCCTTCGTGCTCACTCTCGTTTAATCAAGCGCTATTTAGGAGAAAGACTTTGGTACTACGGGTTGCAGTTGTCGGAGGAGGCCCCGCTGGTTCTTCCGCGGCCGAAATTTTAGCAAAAGCGGGCATTGAGACCTACTTGTTTGAGCGCAAGCTAGACAACGCCAAACCCTGCGGCGGCGCCATTCCCCTCTGTATGGTCAGCGAGTTCGATCTGCCGCCCCAGATCATCGACCGCCAGGTGCGGAAGATGAAGATGATCTCCCCCTCCAATATCGAGGTCAATATCGGCCAAACCTTGAAGGACGACGAGTATATCGGCATGTGCCGTCGGGAGGTTCTGGACGGTTTCCTGCGGGACCGGGCCGGCCAACTCGGCGCGGAAATTATCAACGGCACGGTTTATAAACTGGATATCCCCGCCAATAACAGCGATCCCTACGTTCTCCACTACGCCGACCACGCCAACGGCTCCGCCCAGGGGGAAATGAAAACCCTCAAGGTAGATCTGGTTATCGGCGCCGACGGGGCCAACTCCCGGGTGGCCAAGGCCATTGACGCCGGGGATTACAACTACGCCATCGCCTTCCAGGAGCGGATTCGCCTACCGGAAGACAAAATGGCCTACTACGAAGATCTGGCGGAAATGTACGTCGGCGACGACGTCTCCCCCGATTTCTACGCCTGGGTTTTCCCTAAATACGACCACGTGGCCGTCGGCACCGGCACCATGAAGGTCAATAAAGCCATTATCAAAGATCTACAAGCCGGAATTCGGGCCCGGGCCGCCCGTAAACTAGAGGGGGGCGAAATTATCAAGGTGGAAGCCCACCCCATCCCGGAACATCCCCGGCCTCGTCGGGTCGTCGGTCGGGTGGCGCTGGTGGGAGACGCCGCCGGCACGGTGACGAAATCCTCCGGGGAAGGCATTTACTTTGCCGCCAAATCCGCCCGCATGTGCGCCGAAACCATTGTCGCCGCCAGCAACAACGGCCAACGGATTCCCACGGAAGCGGATCTGAAAACCTACATTAAACAGTGGGACCAACGCTACGGCATGACCTACCTCGTGCTGGATATTCTCCAACGGGTCTTCTACCGGAGCGACGCCACTCGGGAAGCCTTTGTGGAGATGTGCGCCGATATCGACGTGCAAAAACTCACCTTCGATAGCTACCTCTACAAAACCGTCGTCCCCGCCAATCCCTTGGTGCAGATGAAGATTACCGCTAAAACCATCGGCAGTCTCCTGCGGGGCAACGCCCTGGCGCCCTAGGCGGCGCTGTTTCTGGGGGAGTTTGAGAAATTCTCTGAGATTTCCCAACTCTCCTTTGCCGTTCCCTAGCGTGAGACTCCGGTTGGTTTCGCGCTAAAGCTGTCCTTGGGCGAAGAGACGCCCGATGACTTCCTCTAGAGGAGGCTCGTTAACGCTTAGGTCTAGAATTTCCACCTCGTCCAGTAGTCGGGCTAGGGTTGGGGTCAGGTCTTCCTGTTTCACCCAAAATCGCGCCACTTGCCCCTCTAAACTTTCGATTTCCCCAAAGGACTGTAACTGTTCCGGGGCGCAACAGTGGGCTAATTCCACCCGCACTTCCCGGTAGGGCGAAAATTGATCCACTAGAGTTTCCAACGCGCCGTCGTACATTAAGCGTCCCTGATGGATGAGCAAAACTCGTTTGCACAGCGCCGTAATATCCGCCATGTAGTGGCTGGTGAGGAGAATCGTGGCTTGATAGCGCCGGTTGTAGTCCAGTAAAAAGTCCCGCACCGCCGCCTGGGCGTTGACGTCTAGCCCTAGGGTCGGCTCGTCTAAAAAGAGGATCTGGGGATGGTGGAGCAGCGCCGCCAGCAGTTCGGCTTTCATCCGTTCTCCCAGGGAAAGTTTCCGCACCGGTTGCTTGAGTTGGCGCTCCAGTCCCAGCATCTCCGAGAGTTCCCCCAACCGGGTTTGAAATTGGTTTTCCGAGAGTTGGTAAACCGAGGCGTTAATGCGGAGGGAATCCAGCGCCGGTAAGTCCCAAATCAGTTGTTGTTTTTGCCCCATCACTAGGCTCATGGCCCGCAAAAAACCGTCCTCCCGGCGGAAGGGATCGAAGCCCGCCACCCGAGCTTGACCCCGAGAGGGATGAATTAACCCCGTCAACATCTTCAGGGTCGTGGTTTTGCCGGCGCCGTTGGGGCCCAAAAAGCCCACCACTTCCCCGGGCTGGATGGTAAAAGAGACTTCTTCCACCGCCTGCACTTCTCGGTAGGCCCGCTTGAAGAAATGCTGGAGGGTGCCCTTTAAACCGGGGGATTTCAGGGCCACGGCGTAGGATTTCCCCAGCCCGACGGCCTCGATCATAGGGCCCGTTAACATGGCTAAGCCGGTTGCCCGAATTGGCGCTGGTAAACCTCGTCTTCTTTCTCGGTAACAATTTTTAAATCTGAGCGGGGGTAAGAGACACAGAGGAGGGCGTAGCCTTCCTGTTGTAATTCGAGGGAAACCCCCATGCCGTCGCTCTGCTCCACCGTTCCCTCCGTAATCAGCGCCGCGCAGGTGGTGCAAACTCCGGCGCCGCAGGAGGTGGGCAGGTTGAGACCGGCGTCGTCCGCCGCCCGGAGAACGGTTTGGTTTTCCGCCGCCTCAATGACGTGGGTGGTTCCTTGATGCTGAATTTCGACTCGATAGCGGTGGGTCATAAAAAATAACGATATAACTGAGGATTTAAAACCGATCTTAAAAATCGCCCTAGCGATCCTAGCAAGTTTTGGGGTTTTTAAGGCGATACCCTTTTTCCCTACAATGGTGAGATCGAGGAGGATTCCGCCTCGCCCTGGAACCCAAGCCTTTGCCCATGTCCAATCCCGACGACTATAACCTAGGGTTAGAACCCCCCCTGGAGGATCCCTTTGACCAGTTGGAGCTAGCGGCGCCGCCCCCTCCCGACCCGGAGGCCATGCTGGCGCTCCTGAACAGCGCCGAGCCGAGTCAACGGATGACGGCGGCCCGGGTTTTTTGCGATCTTCAGGATAGTCGGGCCGCGCCTCTCCTCTTAAACCTGCTGACGGATGTCTGTCCTCTGATCCGGGTCAGCGCCGCTTACGCCCTGGGGCGCAATGTCAGCCCCCTGGCGGTGGAACCCCTAATTCAAGCTCTCCAGTCCGATTGGAACGGCTATGTCCGCAAAGGTTTAGTCTGGGCCTTGGGCAATTGCGGCGACCGGCGGGCCTTCGCCCCCCTCCTACAGGCGCTGAAAACGGATATTAGCGCCGTGCGCCTTTGGGCCGCCAGTAGTCTAGCGTCCATCGCCAAGCTGGCCTACGAAGACGTCATCGCCGCCATTCCACCCTTGATTGAAGCTCTACGCCGAGACCGCATCGCCGCGGTGCGCAGTAATTGCGCCTGGTCCATCGGTCAACTCTGTCGGGAACTACCTTCCAATGTGGTTTACGCCACGGCCATCGACGCCCTTTTAGAGGCGCTGGTGGAAGACCCGGATTTAGGGGTGAAGGAAGACGCCAAGGCGGCGCTTCTCCGTCTGGGAGACCCTCGGGGACTGCAAATGATTGAGGATTTGGAGTTAGAAGGCTTTATTTGAACGGGGATTGAGTAGCGTATAAAGACTAAATCGGTCATGGGTATCATTAAATGGCGATCGCCTACGACGGCTATAGGGGCTTTCCCAACAGCCCCTGAGTCTCTAGTGGCTGATGGCCGCAATCTGGGGAAAGTCGCCGTTGGTGGCTATAATCTGCTAGAAGGTCTAGGGACTTGCCAGGAAGTCTTCAGATAAATGACCGCTTTTTAATTAAACTGTTTTAACTCCCCCCCTTTCTAACGCGCCGCCACTGTTCAATGCCTCGAATCTTGATTATCGACGATGATCCAGCCATCTCCGAACTGGTGTCCATTAACCTGGAAATGGCGGGCTACGACATCAGTCAAGCGGAGGACGGGATTCAGGGCCAAGCCTTGGCGCTGCAAGTTCAGCCGGATCTGATCATGCTGGATTTGATGCTCCCCAAGGTGGACGGCTTTACGGTTTGCCAGCGTCTACGGCGAGAGGCCCGCACCGCCGATATTCCGATCTTAATGCTGACGGCCCTGGGACAAATTCAGGACAAAATCGATGGCTTTAACGCCGGCGCCGACGATTATTTGACTAAACCCTTTGACGTGGAAGAGATGCTCGCTCGGGTTCGGGCCCTTCTGCGGCGCTCCGACCGCATTCCCCAGGCGGCCAAACATTCCGAAATTCTCAGTTTTGCTTGCCTGACCCTGATTCCCGAGCGTTTTGAGGCCATCTGGTTTGACCAGCGCATCAAGCTCACCCACTTGGAATTTGAACTGCTTCACTGCCTGCTCCAGCGCCACGGGCAAACCGTCTCCCCCAGCGAGATCCTCAAGGAAGTCTGGGGTTATGAGCCGGACGACGACATCGAAACCATCCGCGTCCATATCCGCCACCTGCGCACCAAGCTAGAGCCGGAGCCTCGACGTCCCCGCTATATCAAAACGGTTTACGGCGCCGGTTATTGTCTCGATTTAGGTAGCGTCGGCGGGGGCAAGGACTCAGAGCAGGGCCTCGATTTTCCCGGGGTTGAGTAGGTTAAAGGGATCGGCCCGGCGCTTCAGCTCTAAGATCGCCGGATTGAGGGGCCCGGTTCCGCCGCCCTCTAGGGTATAGGCGTGGGGATTGGCGACGACGGCGCCCGCTTCTTGATGGAGTCGGATCATTTCCCCCAGGCGCTCGGCGCTCTGGTAGCGAACCAGGGGCAAACCAGCGGGGGTGGGATTACCGTGGACCCGGAGCCATTCCAAATGAATCATGACTTCTTCGCCAAACTGGTCATGGCAACGCAAAACTCGCTCCAGGTCGCCGTAAAAGACTTGTAGATAGGTCAAAGTCGGATCGACGGCTCGGGCCAGCAGAGTGGTGTGATTCCAGCAAAATTCCACTAAGCCCCGACAGTCGGCGCCGTTTTCAGATTGGTAATCCGTCAGGGTTCCGCCGTGTTTTTGGATCAAGGAGACCAGCGCCGGCCGGTCCCAATCAGAGGTGATGGTAAAGGCAACGGAACTGCCCTGGGGCAGATATTTTTGCAGAGCCGAAAAATAGCGAGGAATCGGATCGGCGTGGACGGCGATTTGTTTTTTGACGATGCCGCTACTGAGACTGAGCGCCTGGGCAAACTCTGCCGCTGGTTTAAAGTCGGGAAACGCGATAATACTTTCCGCCCAGGGAAACATCGGCGCGAGGGGCGCTTCCAACTGGGTGATAATTCCGTTGGAGCCGTAGCCGTGGAGGACGCCCTGGAGGTCTTCTCCTTCTAGCTGTAGGATTTGGGGCGGATCTGTCATTGTGACGAGGCGAAGGGAGCGCACATTACCGGCGTCGCTGATCAACCCGTAGTTAATTGACCCCGCGCCCACGCTCCCGCCGCCGATAAATCCCCCAAAAGTCGCGGTTCGAGAGGTGGACGGCGCTATTCGCAGTTCCCAACCCAGAGTTTGGGACTGGCGCTCTAGGGTTCCCATTTTGACCCCCGCTTCCACTAAAGCTAAACCCGGCTCCAGGCGTAAGATCCGATTCAAACCGCTGAGATCTAAGACGATTCCCCCCCGGAGCGGTATACATTGTCCGTAGTTCCCCGTGCCGGCGCCGCGAATCGTTAAAGGAATTTTCTCCCGGACACAGAGTTGGGCAACCGTTAAAACATCGGCTTCCGATCTGGCTTGAACGACCAAATCGCCTCGACAGTTTCCCAGTTGTTCCTGAAGAATGGGGCTGAAATGAAAATAATCCTGGGATAATTTCGCGACCTGTAGGCGATCGCTAATCACCTGAAGGGAGGAGGCTTGAAGGGTTTGGGCGACGCTTTGCCAATCCATGGGATAGCGGTGAAGGAGGGTTAACCTTCCTACTCTAGCCAATTCCCTAATCCCTTGAACGCCTGGTATGATGGAGGACTGCTTACCTAAATCCCCAGGAGGATCGTCATGTCTCGTCGCTGTATGCTTACGGGTAAAAAAGCCAACAACGGTTACGCCGTCTCCCACTCCCACCGCCGCACCAAAAAATTGCAACAGGTCAATTTGCAATGGAAACGGGTCTGGTGGCCGGAAGGCAATCGCTGGGTGCGTCTGCGCCTCTCCGCCAGCGCTATTAAAACCCTAGAAAGCAAAGGTATCTCCGCCATGGCCAAGGAAGCGGGCATTAATCTCAATCAGTACTAAATAATGCTGTTTTTAAGGGGAGGGCGCGGCGCCTGGAGGGTCTCCTCTTCCCTTGTCATCGAACTCCCCCTTCAGGAAAAATAAGTAGAACACAATATCTAACCTCCCTCCAATCAGAAATTGAGGCCATCTCTTCAGTGAGATCAAGCCCCGTCAAAGGTCAATACATCTATTGGTAAAATAGTTCGTGTCTTCAGGCTAGACGAATTTTCCAAGGCGTTTGTCAAGAAATCTTGATATTTCTCGAACATTGAGCCTTTTAATGAGTCACAAATCCCTTGGGAGAAGACGATAAACGCTTGTCTTTTGGCCGGCTTCCCCTACAATAAGGCTCAAAATCCCGCTAAAACGCCCTGCGCTTGAGGGGAACAAATGGGGGCGATGGACGATCAGATTAGGAAGCAACGCCTTGCGGATCTCCGGCGCCGTTCTTCCCTTAGGCCAGCCAACTTTCACGTTAACCTTTTATAAGGAAACCGAACCTCTACCATGATTCTCAATAAATTAAAAGACTTTGTCGGCATTAGCGAGCAGGACGACTACGAGGACGAGTACGAAGACGCCGATTGGCAACAGTCCCAGTCCGCCGCTCCCCAACGAACCGAGGAGACGACGGATTCCCGACGCCCCGCCCGCGAACCTTTAAATTTATCCTCTAACGAAACCCCCCTGGGGACAGGAGCGAGAAATAACGTGATTGGTATGCCCGGTATCAACAACAATATCGCCGAGGTGGTGGTGGTGGAGCCCCATTCCTTTGAAGAAATGCCCCAGGTGATCCAGACCCTCCGGGATCGCAAGTCGGTGGTGCTCAACCTCAACGAGATGCCCCCGGAAGAAGCCCAGCGGGCGGTGGATTTTGTGGCGGGGGGAACCTACGCCATCGACGGTCATCAAGAGCGCATCGGCGAAAGCATTTTCCTCTTTACCCCTAACTGCGTCAAGGTCAGCACCCTCTCCGGCGTTCCCCAGGATTTGCCGGAACCGGCGCCGAGCCGGAGCTTTCCCTCCCCCTGGGGATTAGAAAATAGTCGTCTGGCCCAATAAGCAACCTTGGGGGGATTGAAGGGAGAGGCGTTTTTTCCTAAACTACTGGGAAAACCCTTGACTGCGATTCTAGCGACTTGCCCTTTCCCGAAGTTTTCTCGTGTCTATTCATCTTGGTATCATTGGTGGGGGAGTGATGGCGGAAGCGATCCTCTCCCGTCTCATTTCTCAACAAATTTACGGCCCGGAGCAAGTTCTCGTCAGCGATCCCCAGTTAAATCGCCGGGAATTTCTCAAGCAAACTTACCAGGTACGGGTTTCGGAAGATAACCAAGCGGCGGCTAACGCCTCGGAAGCCGTTATTTTGGCGGTTAAGCCCCAGATTTTAGACCGGGTGATCGCGGGACTCGCGGGGGGGCAGGATAAACCCCTCATTATTTCGGTTTTGGCGGGCACTCCCATTAGTCGTTTGGAGTTTGGCTTTCCCGATCATCCCATCATTCGAGCTATGCCTAACACCCCCGCCACGGTGGGAGCCGGGATGACGGCGCTAGCGCCGAATAAATTGGTGGAGGCCTATCACCTCAGCTTAGCCAAATCCATTTTCACCGCCGTGGGACAGGTGGTAGAGGTGCCGGAATCCTTAATGGACGGGGTTACGGGCCTTTCCGGGTCTGGACCAGCCTATGTGGCGCTGTTGGTGGAGGCTCTGGCGGACGGCGGCGTGGCTTCGGGCCTACCCCGCCCCATCGCCGCTAAATTAGCGCTGCAAACGGTGTTGGGCACGGCCCAGTATCTTCAGGAAACCGGCATTCATCCGGCGGAGTTGAAAGACCGAGTCACCAGTCCGGGGGGAACCACCATCGCCGGGGTGACGGTGTTGGAAAAAATGGGCTTTCGCGCGGCCCTAATCGAAGCGGTGCGGGCCGCTTTCCGGCGCTCCCAGGAGCTGGGCAAACATAAGTCTTAGCCAGTTTATTGAAGATTGAGTTTTGGCGGGTTTACCGGCGTTTGGAAAGACGCGGTTTGCTTGTGGTCGGTTCAATGCCTACACTTTAGCCCGGCTGACGGGGGAAGCGAATTTTTTCCGCCAATTCGCCCCGAAGGCGAGTCAGCACAGAAGCTTCGTCCAGGGAGCGTAAAATCTCCTTCACCGCCTGTTTCGGCCCCTCCGGCCCCCAAACGGCGCCTTGGGCCAAATAGGTTTTGGCGATCTGTCCAATGGCGTAGCTGGAAACCCCCGCCACGCTCCCCTGGGTCAGGGCCACGGCGCTGTAGGGCGCCAGGGTTAGGCCTCCGGTGACGGGAACAGTCAAGCCCAACAAGCCTTTGAGAGAACTGAGACCTAAACTCGCTAAAAATTCGCTGGCGCTGACGCCCCCCATACTCAGGCCGATTTGCCGCAGAAGGGCGACGGCGGCGGGCTGGGTTAGGGGCAGTTCATAAAGACGAGCCAGGGAGAGAATCAG
>JAYKIZ010000054.1:0-11753 GCA_035285965.1 Cyanobacteriota bacterium
AAAGCTTGGCTAAAACCCTGCAAGAGCGCCGTCAATCGGAGCAAGAACGGTTACAACGCTTAGACCTCCTAGAATTTCAGCGCCGAGAATTGACGGAGGCTCAACTGAGCGACCCCAATGAGTTAGAGCATTTATCCCAGGAGCAGGAGCGGCTGACCCATGTTTTAGATTTACAACAACTCAGTTATCGGGCTTACCAACTGCTTTACCAAAACGACGAGGACGGCGCCGCCATTACCGATCTCCTCGGAGAAGCGGAGGGCATTATTCAGGAAATGACCCAGTACGATAACCAGTTAACGCCCCTGCTGGAGCTTCTGCAAACGGCGCTGACCCAGGTGGTGGAAGCGGGTCAACAGGTTCGGGCCTACGGGGATCAACTGGAGGCGGACCCCCAGCGCCTAGGGGAAGTAGAGGAGCGCCTAGGACGGCTCAAGCGTCTCTGCCGGAAATATGGCCCCACCCTGGCGGAAGCTCTAGCCCTACAGGAAAATCTAGAGCGGGAACTGGGGGAACTGGAACAGGGGGAAAAAAGTTTAGAAGCGTTAGAAGAAGCGGTCAACCAAGCCCAAAAAGACTTAACCGAGGCCTGCGAGGGGTTAACCCGACTACGCCAAAGCGCCGCCAAGGCCCTAGAAGCGGCGCTGGTGACGGAACTGAAACCCCTAGCCCTGGACAAAGTGATTTTTGTTTGCCAGGTTCAACCCTGCCCCCCCGGCCCCAGCGGCGCCGACCAGGTGACCTTTTACTTCAGCCCCAACCCCGGCGAGCCGATTCAACCCCTGGCCACCACCGCCTCAGGCGGGGAAATGAGCCGCTTTTTACTAGCCTTTAAGGCCTGTTTTAACCGCGGTCGGGGCGAGAGTCAGACCCTGATTTTTGACGAAATCGACGCGGGGGTCTCCGGGAAAGTGGCCCAGGCCATCGCCGATAAACTCCATCGCCTCGCCCAGGGACGACAGGCGCTCTGCGTCACCCATCAGCCCCTAGTGGCGGCGCTTGCGGACGTTCATTTTCGGGTGGATAAAATTCTGATTGAAACGGACGGCGCTGAAACCGACCCGGAACTGCGCACGGTCATTCGAGTGGTGGCTCTCCAGAGCGACTACCAGCGCCAACAGGAACTAGCCCAACTGGCGGGAGGTCATTCCGCCCCGGCGGCGCTGGCCTTTGCCGAGTCCTTGCTGAAAAAAGGGCCGAAGGGGCGCTCGAGGCGCCAGTAAACTGGAAGTTCCGGTTCTCCTCCTTCGGAGGGCCTAGAGGTGAGTTAATGTTCGGGGTTAGATTCCCCCCCAGCCGCCTCCCAAGAGCTAAGGTGTACACAGATCTCGGTTAAAGACTCAATGATCCCCGTTGACTGACTGAACCTTGGGCAAACCGCCGAATGTGGGGATTCGGAAAACCGTATTTAACATGATTACGTTCAGCGCCTATTTAGGCTTGCTATATTCATGAATCCCGCTAATACCAATCTCGCCTCATCCAGATCTCCGTTACAACTATCGGTCTTCAAAGATATTTCCGCCTTTGTGTTAGAAACAATGCAAGCGGAATCAGACTTAGAGTTTGTGATCAAGTACGTCAAAAACGCCGAGGAAGCTCATGATGATCTGACGAGCAATAAAGCGGATTTTGTTTTTATGTCCTATGATGATACCCTCTCTTTAGCCTTAATGAATAACGACGAGGAAATTGCGGCATTCATGCCCATTCATGGCGGCATTTTAGACCTATGCGGAATCTTAAATTTAGACAGGGATCAGAATCGAGTGGGGATTGATACCGACTCGGGTTATGCGAGAGCTTTACGTCTCTATCTGCGTCGGATGTTTCCCGAGGAGTCTGAATATCACAAACTTCATTGGCTGAAGGTTGGCGCGACAAATTTACGATACGAAAAATTATTGTCGGCAGAAATTGACGCGACATTATTAAATCCCCCATTTTCCTATCTAGCCGATGTTCGCCGGATTACGCCATTAGTGGACAACATCACCATTGTTAATTATCAAGGAGTGGTAGCTAATCTTAATCGGTCTTGGTTAAAAAATTCTGAGCGCCAAAGACTGCTTGATCAATTTATCAAGACTTATCAAAAAAACATTATAACTTTACGAAATCAGCCCCAAGCCACCATCAATAAATTAGCAAACTTTTACCAATTATCGCCCTCCATCGCCGCCAATATTTATGCCCGTCTATGGCAAAAAGATGGGCTACAGATCCCATTAACATTCGATGAAGAGGCATTGACCGCGACGGAATTAATTTTTAGCGGTGACACTGGGATTAACATTCCCCCCCAAAGACATTGGATTTTGTCTGAGCGTTGCTAATCGTCAACAACTCCCGCTCGGTTCCTACACCCTGGCTGGCAGTTCTTCCAGCCTCGACCTCAGTCCTTCGGCGGGTTGAAGTTATGACGGCGCCCAGCGCCGGGGAGGGTCTCCAGGATTCGGGAAACCGTATTTTACAGGTTTTGGGCGCTATTTTAAGATAAGTCAAGGTGAATTCGAGCGCCCTTGGGCAAGTTTTTCCGGCGCTGGGCGCCAGCCGGTCTAGTCTGTTCATCCAACTGTCCCAGTTTAGCTCTGACGTTAATCCAATCTTTTCAAAAAGGTACAAGATTATGGGATTTTTTGATTCCGAAGTAGTCCAAGAAGAAGCCAAACACCTCTTTGAGGACTATCAATCCCTTGTCCAGTTGGGCGGGGATTACGGTAAATTTGACCGAGAAGGCAAAATTATTTTCATTGACCAAATGGAAGCCCTGATGGAGCGCTACAAGATTTTTATGAAGCGCTTTGAACTCTCGGAGGATTTCATGGCCAAAATGACCGTGGAACAACTGAAAACCCAACTGGGTCAGTTTGGCATGACCCCCCAGCAAATGTTCGACCAAATGAACCAGACTTTAGAGCGGATGAAGTCTGAGCTTCATTAGGTTAAAGCCAAATCCTATGTCGTCTGTCGCGGATTATTTAATTATTGGAGGCGGGATTGTCGGTCTGGCCACCGCTTTAGCTATTAGCGAACGGTTTCCCGGCGCCGTCATTCTCGTTCTTGAAAAGGAAGGGGAGCTAGCCTTTCACCAAACCGGCCACAATAGCGGTGTGATCCACTCCGGCGTTTACTACAAACCCGGCAGTTTTAAAGCGCAATTTACCCGCGCCGGCAACCGGCGTCTGGTGGAATTTTGCCAAGCCCAGGACATTGCTCACGACATCTGCGGCAAGGTTATTGTCGCCACCCGCGCCGAGGAATTAGGACAACTGGAAGTCCTTTATCAACGGGGTTTAGCGAACGGCGTGGCGGTGGAGCGCCTGACGGCGGAGCAAGTCAAAGAACGGGAACCCGAGGTCAAGTGTTTAGGCGGAATTTATGTGCCGACGGCGGGGATTGTGGATTATCGGCAAGTATGTCGGAAATACGCGGGATTAGTCCAGGAACGTGGGGGAGCAATTCGACTGGGACAAAAGGTGGTCAAGATTGAAAAAAGCGCCGTCGGTTATCGGGTAATAACGGAAAAAGAGCGTTTTGAAACCCGTTTTCTGATCAACTGCGGCGGCCTCCAGAGCGACCGTTTGGCTAAGTTGGCGGGTTCGGCGCCGCCGGCGAAAATCGTGCCCTTTCGGGGAGAATACTACGAACTCAAACCGGAAAAACGGCATTTAGTTAAGGGTTTAATTTATCCGGTTCCCAACCCCGATTTTCCCTTTTTGGGGGTTCACTTTACCCGCATGATTGACGGCTCTGTCCACGCCGGCCCCAACGCCGTTCTCAGCTTTAAACGGGAGGGCTATGGCAAGCTGGACTTTGACTGGCGGGATTTTAGCGACGCCGCGACCTACCCCGGTTTTTGGAAACTGGCGGGCAAACATTGGGACGAGGGCTTAAAGGAAGTTTGGCGCTCCCTCAGTAAAGCGGCCTTTGTCCGCAGTCTGCAACAGTTGATTCCCGTTGTCAGCGCCGGGGATATTATCCCGACGCCCCCCGGTATTCGGGCTCAGGCGCTCCGTCCCGACGGCGCCCTAGTGGACGATTTTTTGATCCTAGACGGCCCTTCCTCTTTACAGGTCTGCAACGCGCCCTCCCCTGCGGCCACGGCCTCCTTAGAAATTGGGCGGGCTATCGCCGAGAGGATTCCCTAAACCGGCGCCGAGGGGAACCCAATTTTTGACCAAGGCGATTAATTCCCGGGGAAGGAAGGGATAGGTCAGCAGACCGGCTATGCCCATTAGTTTCAGTTTAATTTTCTCGATCAATCCCCCCTCTTTACAAAGGATAATGAGAGGGATATTCGCAAGTTCCGGCGCTTGCTGAAAGAGTTCAACGATAGAACAGCCCCCCACGTCCATCATTTCATCTTCAATCAGAACTAAACTGGGGCGTTTGGAGAGTAAAATCGCTAAAGCTCTAAAGACGTCGTCAATCACTAAAACTCGATAACCCTCCGCCTCCAAGGTAAAGCGCACCATCCTCTGGATTCCCGGCTTATTGTTTAACAGCGCCACCAAAGGGCGCCGATCCGGTTGGCTGGCTTGGGAGTCGTAGGGCAACATCTGCAAGCTCCCGCTTTTGATTAACGGTTTCAGCCAGAGCGCCAACTCTAGGGTGCTAATTTCGGTGCGGTAGGCGATTTCGTACAGAGATAATAAATTCTCTAAACTGGCGTTAAAACACTGAATCCAATAGGGATCTTTTTGCAGTCGCTCTTGCAAATAAGCGTTTAAGCTATCCCGGTCTTGAGCTAGGGGGCGTTGGAAGGGAGAGTGAACATAGCGCTGGAGTTGGCTCCAATATTTGACTTTATTTTCCAGGGAAGAAAAGGACTGTTCTAAATCTAGATTGAGGAAAATATTTTTAAGATGAACCCGGTCTTCAAAAAAACAGTCCGTTGACTCCAGAGCGAGGACTTGCACGAGGGCTTCCTGGGTGCATTGCTTGAGAATTAAATGGATTTGCTCCGTCGTAAAAATTTTCTTTTCCCACAGTTCGTAAATATAGGCGTAGTCGTCTTCAATTTGCAAAGGCAATTTTAAGGGCGTGTGATCTAAGTAGCGCCCCAGGAGGTACTGAAGGCGGGAATAGTGACCCCGACGGCTGTTGGCAAAGTGGACGCGACCATTGCCGATATAAACTTGCCAATGAACAAACTCGTCCCAAGGATTAACCGCCACCAAACGTCCCGATTCTCGATTAGCCACCAGTCGAGAGAGGACTTGATGGGGAGACTGGCGCCAATGTTCCGCGGCGCCGATCCCCAGGGGGAGAGTCGGGGTCTCCTGCGGCGCTAGTTGTCCTGAGTTACTCATAATTTTAGGGCGAGAAAACTAAGCGGAGGGATAATCCCAAACCTATGCTTAGAGCGGCATTGGGGCGAAATCAAAGGGAGTCGAAGGGCGGAATGGCTAAAATTAAAATAGAGCTTGACTCAGTATATCCTAGCTCTCCTAATCCGTTTCCCTTGATTTGAACCGAGTCAGGTTTGGGCGAGGTACGTCAACACCCGAACCATCTCGCGATTAATCGCCTCGTACTGGGATGGCGCCGCGCCGAGGAGTTCCGCCGGCGTTTGCACATAGCCCCCCTCCGTTAACTCGGCGCCGCACTCCCTCGCTAAAGCCTCAACCCCCGCGGGAGTCATTTCCAGATGAAATTGCAAACCCAGAACCCGGGGCCCCAGTTGAAAAGCTTGATTCGCGCAGACGGCGCTGTGGCCTAATCGTCGCGCCTGGGGCGGCAGGTCAAAGGTTTCGCCGTGCCAGTGGAAAACTGTTAAGTTCTCAGGAAACTTAAAGTTCTCACTGATATCTGATATCTGGTCTCTGGTCTCTGAAAAAATGGGGAACCAGCCAATTTCCCGCTCCGGCGCTGGATAGACCTGGGATCCGAGGGCGCTGGCCAACAGTTGAGCGCCGAGGCAGATTCCTAAAATGCGTTTTTCCGCCTGAATCGCTTGGCGGAGGAAGGCTTTTTCCGCCGCTAACCAAGGGTATTGGGCTTCGTCGTTGACGCTCATGGGGCCCCCGAGGACGATAATCCAATCGACATCCGCCGGCGCCGGCAGGGGATCGTTCTGGAAAAAACGGGTGTGGGCGACGGTAAAACCCTCTCGGTTAAACCAAGCCGCCATACTGCCCAGACCTTCAAAGGGGACGTGTTGGAGAACCTGAACGCGCATGGCAAATTAGACCGATTTTAAGAGAGAGCGCTCGTTAAAGACCCGAATCAGGGTGCCTTTGGGGGAGAGGTTCGCCGCGGTTAGGCTCAGTTGATTGCCTTTAATAAAGCCGATATTCATCCCCTGCACCAAATTGAGGAAATCCTTGACCGGCGCTAACTCGCATTGGCTCTTATCCGCCGCCGCGGTGGCGTACTGGGTGGGGATCATGACTCGGGGATTAAGAAAGGTGAGGGCCTGCTTGGCCTCTTCCGGGCCGTAATTTTTGGGGCCGCCCCCCACGGGAATCAGCGCCAGGTCGGGACTGCCGAGGAGAATTTTTTGCTCTTCCGTAATCGGCGCCGCCGCTCCCCCCAGGTGAACAATCCGCAGACCGCCCTGGTTCCAGCGCCAAATTAAATTTTGTCCAAAGCGCTTGCCGCCGACCCGGTCATGGGGGCCGCTGACACCCTGAAAGTTGAGTCCCCGGACATCATAGGCGCCGGGTTCAAAGAGAATCTTGGGATTTCCCGGCAGATTTTCGGCGGCGCCTTCGTCCCAGAGTTGGGAACTGATAATCACCACGTCCGCCTGGACTTTCGGGAGGCGGTAGCCCGCGGTGCAACCAATGGCCCGAAAGGGATTCGCCAGCACCCGCACGCCGTTGCCGGTAAATAAGAAGGCGCTGTGACCCAACCACTCCAC
Organism: Cyanobacteriota bacterium; assembly: GCA_035285965.1. Lineage (GTDB taxonomy): Bacteria > Cyanobacteriota > Cyanobacteriia > Cyanobacteriales > Microcystaceae > Synechocystis. The sequence goes on from JAYKIZ010000054.1 coordinate 6,869, forward strand.
CCCGAGAGCGTTAGCAACCGGTTTAGCCTGGACGGGGCCCCGCAGTCCCTGGGCGGCGGCGCTGGCCAGTAGGCCAACTCCGGCGTAGCGAAGCATCTGTCGGCGTTTCATAGGCGGAAACTGGGGATAAACTCGTTTTAGTCCTTCCAATTCTAGGGGATGGACGGATAATTCCGAGACAAAAAAAGGGCCTAGGGGCCCGATTAGATGTCAGATATCAGTTATTCAGATATCAGTTATAGCGCTTATAGAGCGGATTAAGCGTCGGTTTCCACCCGGGCGTAGAAGACGCCGCGAATTTTGACGTCCACCGGCTCCTTCGCGCCGAGGTCGGTGTCCGAGGGTTGGACGCTCTCGAAAATACCGCCAATTTCCCCGGTTTCCCCGTCCACCTGAGTGACTTGCAGAGAAAGCTCGCCTTTGCCGATGGGGGTTTGCTTAACGTTGGTTTTCTTAAAGGTATCCGCCGCCGAGGGGAGCGCCACGGCGTTGTCGTAGCCGGTATAGACGCCCCGAGCTTTGGGATCGAGGAAACCGGCGCCGCGGTAGGAGGGGACTTTATAGCCGCCGACGAAATCTGTGGAGCTGTTAATGGACGTGAAGCCCGGCTCGGTTTTGCCGACGAAATTCTTGATGGTGAAGAAGAACGGCACCTCTTCGCCGCCGGGCAGTTGCACAGTGACGGGTTGGAAATCAATGCCGTCTTGCTCTTTGAAGGTCAAGGCGCCGTCCTGGGAAACGGCAATTTGGCCGCGGATCTGCTCAAGGCTCGTCGTGTAGCGAGTCAGGAGTTTCCCTTCCACAAATTCGGCTTCCTGACGCTTGTTGAGGGGTTCTTCCTTGACAAAAAACTGCCGGGGTTCCATGCAGAAATCCGTCACAGTGTAGACGGCGCCGGGTTCGACGGCGATAGTCCCTCTAGTGAAAGAAGAAATTTCAGGACAAGAGTTTGCTAAACCGGTATTTAAAATATCATCATAGGTGAGTTGGCTTTTATCCACCGCCCAGGCGGCTCCGCCCCCAAAAAGGGTCAGAAAACCGAGGCAGAGCGACAGAAAGACAACGGCGGGCAAACGAAACCTCATGGTTAACCTTCCTTAGTCAATCTCAAAAATAATTTCAATTCAGTCTTGATTCTGGTCGGGATCTACTCTATCAAACTTTCGTAACCTTCTCGCGTCGGCGCCTCCAGAAATTCTGGGGTTCCAGGGATGGTTTATAGTGTCTGTGGGCTTAAGCGCCGTTTAGACTGCGAGGAGATGGATTATGGATCCCCAGGTTTGCGACCTAACGGTTTTAGAGAAGATGGCGGCAGAGGTGGAGGCCTTGGCTTCGACCCATCGCGACGATAGCCAACGTTTGCTCGTCATTCTCAGAACCCTAGAACGTCTGCATCGCCATATCCGTTTGGAATGGTTTGAGCCGTCCTTGCCCAACACCCGCCACGATCTTTATAGACTCTTACGAGATATCGAAGAGGAAGGGGGCTGGCCCTACATAGAGCGAGGCAAACTCCAGCAATTGCTTCAAGGTCTAGAGACTCAAGCGGACGATGAGATTTAGGACTGGGGCGCTAGGATTCGAACCTAGGAATGGCGGGACCAAAACCCGCTGCCTTACCGCTTGGCTACGCCCCAACGACGCACCTTGGTTATCTTAGCAGAGGAACCGGGAACTTTGTCAAGGGCGCCGGCGGGGAATTTTCGCCTCCCATTGGCCGATTTCAGGTTTTATCCCCCTTAGAAAGGAGGCTAGGGGGGATTCCGGGGTTTCTCTAACGGTCATCTGCCCGCGGAACTGAAAATTAGCGCAATTCAGACCAAATTTTGGGCAAATTAAGCTAGCTTAGCGTTAGGGCAACGATTCCTTTGCCGATCCGGCCTTGCCTTTCGGGTTGACCGGCGCTCCGGCAAAGTCAAAATAAGGAGAGAACCCCCGCCGGGATTCTCCGTCATTCATTATTGATGAAGATTCTCTCTTTTGGGGAGGTTTTGACTCTATACCCTAACCGGACGCAAAAAAAGCTTAAAAAAGTATTAAGATTTTAGACAAGGACTTCTTTGTCAGGAGGGATTGTGTTTACACGACTGGCCCAGCAACATCGAGACTTCGTGCAGGATCTGGTGATGAACCTCCAGGCCCTAGCGACGGTGCTCGAAAATCGGGGGTGTCTGGCGTCTTGCTATACCTGTGGAACGGAAATGAACAGCGCCTCTTTCATGGTTAGCCTTGGGGACAACCATTTGATCCGCTTTTTGGTCTCCGACTACGGCATCACCTGGACGGAAATGCGGGACGACCGGGAATTGATGAAGCTCGAAGGCGCCGAAGCCATCCATCAACTCGAAGAGTTGGCCGACCGGGTTAAATATCCCGCCCCAACGATCCTGTCCCAACTTGCCTCCGTTCGTTAAGCGCCGCCGCTCTGCGGTTGTTCCCGCTTACACCGTTCTTAGCGTCGGCCAACGGGGCGCGGGCAAGACGGTTTTTCTCACCGCGTCCTATCTGGAATATCGCCAACATCGCCAAGAACGACGCTGGTTATGGTTGGAGTGCGCCGATCCCAGGGCCCGCCAAACCATTGACGATCTGCTCCTCTACGTCGCTCGCACTGGAGAGTATCCCCCCGCCACTCTTAAGGCGACCCGTTTTGACCTTCTCCTCCAACAGCGCCGTCAACAAGGCGTTCAAACCTTAGCTCAAATTCGTTGGTGGGACGCGCCGGGGGAAATCTGTCGCCCCCAGCGCCGGGAATTTCTAGACTTGCTCCGTCAGGCCCAGGGCTGTTGTTTATTTTTAGAAGCGCCGCTTTTAGTCCGTCAAGCCGACAATCCCCACTCCTTGGCCAAACTGCTAGAACCTTTGGAAAATGTGGGGGAAAGCCTCGGGGCGGAAAACTTGGCGCTACCGGTGGCCCTGATTTTGACCCAATGCGACCTCTTGGCTCCCCAACCCCTCGTTTGGCAGAGACTACAACGGGCGCTCTCGCCCCTGCGCCAACAGTTAACGGAGGCCCGCTTTCCCCATCAGATTTTTTACTCGGAAGCGCCGATCCTCGAACAGGACGGTATTCCCCGCCTCTGCCTCAATCGGGCCGGCGCTCCCCTCTATTGGCTGATGGAGCAGATGGGACTCTCGCCGGAGGAACGGTTACACCCTCCGCCGGAGGAAGAGCTGGATTCCCCAAGGTTGCCGCCTTTTCCTAGACAGTTGTTACTGCCCTTGTTAATCGCCCTCGGCGCCGCGGGGCTTGGTCTCTATGGACTAAGCCAGTGGCCCGCTCCCCCGCCCCAGGACGCCCAGGAGTCCGCTCCATGACCTTAGATTTCAACCTGTTAGACCAAGCCATCGGCGAAAAGTGGGTTACCGTACAAAAACACCCCTCCGCCGACCTATTTATCTATAACTATGCGCCGGTGGTGCAATATCAAAAGCTCTGGAACGAGGTCACTCGTCTGACTCGGGGACTCATCCTGGATGGACAAGGATCGGTAGCGGCCCGGCCCTTCCCGAAATTTTTCAACCTAGAGGAGCATCAACCCGAGGAAATTCCGGCGGAACCCTTCGACGTCTTTGAAAAAGCCGACGGCAGTTTAGGGATTCTCTACTGGCTGGGGGATCAGCCCGCCATCGCCACCCGGGGCAGTTTCGCCAGCGAGCAGGCCTTACACGCCACGGATCTGCTCCGGCGCCGTTACGCGCCTTGTTTTTCCCGACTGGAGCGGGGCGTCACCTATCTGTTTGAGATCATTTACCCCGCCAATCGCATCGTGGTGGACTACGGAGAGCAAGATGATTTAATCCTCCTAGCGATTTTGGACAACCAAACTGGGCGAGATCTGCCCCTACCGGAGGATTTGCCCTTTCCCCAGGTTCGGCGCTACGACGGCGTCCGAGATCTGGCCCAACTGCGAGACCTGGAGCGAGACAACGAAGAAGGCTTTGTAATTCGTTTCCAAAGCGGTTTTCGGGTCAAGGTTAAGTTTGCCGAGTATGTCCGCCTCCATCGCCTCTTAACCCAGACCTCCAGCGCGTTAATCTGGGAACACCTGGCCAATCGGCGCCCCTTAGAAGAACTGTTAGAAAGAGTGCCGGACGAGTTCTATGGCTGGGTGAAACAGACCCAGGCGGAGTTAGAGCGCCGGTATGAGGAAATTTTAGGGGAAGCCCAGGCCAGTTTTAAGACCTTCCCCAGTCGCAAGGACTGCGCCGCCTATTATTTCACCCAAAAATATCCCCATATCCTCTTCCGTCTGCTGGACGGCAAAGATCCGGGGGATCTGATTTGGAAATTGATTAAACCGCCCTACAGTCGCCCTTTTAAAACGGAAGAAGTTTAACTTAACGATGTTAACCGTCACCCTCTGTAAAGGACTCCCCGGCTCCGGCAAAAGCACCTGGGCCCGCAAACAACTGGATGACCACCCCGGCAAATATAAGCGAATTAACAAAGACGACCTGCGGGCCATGTTGGATAACAGCCGCCACAGCAAAGCCAACGAAAAGTTTGTCGTGGCAGTGCGGAACCAACTGATTCTGATGGCGCTGGCGGAAGGCAAGCACGTTATTGTGGACGACACTAACCTGCACCCCAAACACGAAAAAACCATTCGAGAGCTGGTTCAAGGACAGGCGACGGTGCTGATTCAGGATTTTACCGACGTGCCCCTAGAAACCTGCATCCAACGGGATCTCCAGCGTCTAGCCTCCGTGGGGGAGCGGGTGATTCGCCAGATGCACCGGGAATTTTTAGCGCCGGCGCCGGCGGTTTACGCGCCCCAACCCGGACTCCCTGCGGCCATTATTTGCGATCTAGACGGCACCCTTTGTTTGCTCAAGGGCCGCAACCCCTACGACGCCTCCCACTGCGACGAGGACGACCTCA
>JAYKIZ010000055.1:0-9106 GCA_035285965.1 Cyanobacteriota bacterium
GACTTGCCCCGGCGCGGCGCTGACCAAATTCCGCAGTAGGGGGGGCGTGTCCCGGGGCAGAAGAGAAGCCCGGAAGCTGGGATTTTGGTTGAGAGCGCCGATTAGGGCCACCCGACCCTTGAGACCAATGGATTCATCGGCCCATTCCTCCAGAAGCAAGCATTGCCCCCGTTGCACCGGATCAGTCGGTAGGAGAGGCTTTTCGGGATACTTGCGGTCGAGGTAGAGGGCGATTTCCGTGGAGTCGGCGATGATGGTTTCCCCGTCTTTAAGAACAGGAACTTTGGTTTGTCCCGAGAGTCGCAGGAGTTCTAGTTGCCCGCCCCCTGGAGTCACCTCGACTTTTTTGTAGTCCAGCCCCTTGTAATCGAGGATAAAGCGGACTTTCTCGGAATACTGAGAGAGTTCAAATTGGTAAAGTTCTAGCATGGGATTGAGGGGAACGGGCTATAGGAGATAGACCAGGATAAATAGGATAATCCAAACCACGTCCACAAAGTGCCAGTACAGTTCGGCGGCTTCCACTCCAAAATGGGCGGAGCCGGAGTAGTGACCGGGTTGGCGAGAGCGCCAGAGAACGGAGAGGATCAACATCAGCCCAAAGGTGACGTGGAGGCCGTGGAACCCCGTCAGCACGTAGAAGCAACTGGCGAAGAGGTTGGTGGTCAGCCCCATTTGCAGGTGGAAATATTCGTAGACTTGACCGGAGAGGAAGAGAATCCCCATCAGCGCCGTTAGACCAAACCAGCGTTGCAGTCCGGCATTATCGTTCTTTTTGATGGCGACCTGCCCCTGGTGCATGACAAAGCTACTGGCGATGAGGATGACGCTGTTAATCCCCGGCAGGAGCAATTCCCGCTCCGGGGTGCCTTCCGGGGGCCAGACCGGCACCACGCTCCGGTAAATCAGGTAAGCGGAGAAAAGACCGAGGAAAATGGCGCTCTCCGCCACCAGGAACATAACCATGCCAAAAATACGGTGGTCCGGGTGACCATGATGATGGCCCGTCGGTGCTTCGGCGTAGGCGGCGCCCAGCGCCGCGTTGGGGGTGAGGGAACTCTGCATAATGGCTCAAGCTTATGATGAATGAGAGACAATGGCCGGGAATCGGGGCAAAAATCCCCAAGATTGCCCGTGATCCTAGCAAACCTTTCCCGAGGCGTCCCCTTTTCTTCATTGCTTTCGGCCGGTTTGGCTCCTAACACCGCCGGGGCTGAAATTGGGCAGTCGCAAGAGCGCCGATAAAAAAGGGGACCCGCCCTTGGCGAATCCCCAACGGAAATAAGGCTAGAGCGGGGGCCAGACCTATTTTTTCTTTTTCCCCTTCGCCTGGGCTTTGGGCTTTTCTTCGGTTTGGGCCTCCGCTTGGGGTTCCGGCGCCGGTTGGGCGACCTGGGTGGCGGCGGCCACTTCGTCGGCGAAATTCACCGTTTCTTTTTCGATGCCTTCCCCGAGGTTAAAGCGAATAAAGCGCCGAATTTGGATGTTTTCCCCCAATTCCGCCACGGCTTGTTTGACCAGTTCGTCGATGGTCATATTTTGATCTTTGATGTAGGGCTGATCCACCAAAGAGAGTTCCTTCAGGCGCTTTTCGATACGACCCTGGACAATTTTCTCTTTAATATTGTCCGGTTTATTGCCCAGGTCGTCCCGGCCCATTTCCACTTCTTTTTCCTTGAGGGCGATGGCCGGAGGGATGTCTTCCACTTTGACGTACTCGACGTTGGGACAGGCGGCGATTTGCATAGCCACGTCGTTGACCAAGTCTTTAAAGCGGTCGCCCCGGGCCACAAAGTCGGTTTCGCAGTTGACTTCCACCAGGACGCCGATGCGGCCGCCAAAGTGAATGTAACTGTGAACCAAGCCCTCGGCGGCGGTGCGGCCGGATTTTTTATCGGCGGAGGCGATGCCTTTTTGCCGGAGCCATTCCACGGCTTTTTCCATATCCCCGGCGCTTTCGCTCAGGGCTTTTTTACAATCCATCATACCGGCGCCGGTTTTTTCCCGGAGCGCCTTGACCAGTTGGGCGGAAATCTCTGCCATGGTGAGTACTCTTCCTTGCTGAACGGTGTTTTTATGATTACATAGGGATTCCCTCGGGCGCGGATCAGAGTGATCGGCGCTACCTAGGGACAGTGATGCAGTTATCAGTGAGCAGTTATCAGGCTCAAGGAATGAACGCGACTAGGGGGTTTCGCCCTCTTCTTCGTCCGCTTCGTCCGGGTAGCCCACCGGTTCTTCTTCCTCGGCGCCGTCCGCGGTCAAATCTAGAGACTCGTCGAACTCTTCGTAGCTTTCTTCCGCGGCTTGCTGACCGTGGCGCCCTTCGTAGATGGCGTCCGCCAGTTTGCCGAGAATGAGCTTAATAGAGCGGATGGCGTCGTCGTTGGCGGGGATGGGAATATCCACCACGTCGGGGTCGCAGTTGGTGTCCAGCAGGGCGATGATGGGAATCCCCAGTTTTTGACATTCGGAAATGGCGTTGTACTCCCGGCGCTGGTCCACGACGACGACAATGTCGGGGATTTTGCGCATGGTTTTAATCCCGCCCAAATATTTTTGCAGTTTCCCCAACTCCCGACGCAGAACCGCGCCTTCCTTTTTGGGACGCCGGTCAATGGCTCCGCTGGATTCTAGGGTTTCCAATTCTTTTAGGCGCTCCACCCGGTTGCGGATGGTTTCCCAGTTGGTGAGCATCCCCCCCAACCAGCGCTGGTTAACGTAGTTAGCGCCGCAACGTTGGGCTTCCTGGGCGATGATGCCGGCGGCCTGGCGCTTCGTGCCGATGAACAGAAAACGTTTCCCCTGTTCCGTGGCTTTACGGACATACTCGTAGGCGTCTTCGATTAACTGGGCGGTCTGCACCAGATCGATGATGTGCACCCCGTTGCGGGCGGTGTAAATATAGGGAGCCATGCGGGGGTTCCAACGGCGGGTTTGGTGGCCGAAGTGAACGCCGGACTCCAGCAGTTCGGCAAGAGAGACGACGGGCATTTAGTTTTTCTCCGATTCGGGTTAATCCTCCACCCAGGGGAATTTCCAACAGGGGAAACACCCGAAAACCTGGATGCGCGAATTTTGACAACCTTTCTAGGATACCAGAAAAGCGAGGCAACTTCGATCAGGAGAAACGGGTCGATATAAACTAGGAGTAACGGAACCCGCCCCCGACCCCAGAGACGCTATGCAGGGAACTCTCGCTGAAATTGATCTTCGCAGTATCCTGCAACTGATTGAGCTAGGACAACGCACTGGCGAGTTGTTGATTGAAACGGGGAACGGCGGTCGAGGGGCGGAGGTTTCGCCGCTGTCGCCTCGGGGCTGTTTGCCCCCAAACGGAGAGCGCCGGCTCCAGTCCTGGTTTTTATTTTTTGCCCAGGGGCAACTGGTCTACGCCATCGAAGACAACGATTTGCCCCTCCAACGTCTGCAAGACTATCTCCGGCGCTACGACGCCGCCCAAGGGGTCAGCCTCGGCGCCGAGACTGACCTGGAGCCGGATCACATTATGGAGTACGCTCATTTGTGGCATTTGCTGGCGAAAAATAGCCTGACCCCTCCTCAGGCCAAGGCGATTATCGCGCACCTATGCGAAGAAATTCTCTTCGATGTCTTGAGTCTCCGTCAGGGACGATTTACCTTCCAGCCGGCGCCGGCGCTAGACCCTCTACTGACGAGCCTTCCCCTTTCTCCCTTAGTACGCCAAACCCTGCGCTGGCAACGAGAATGGCAAGAGTTCTATCCCCAACCCCAATCCCCGGATCAGAGTCTAGAGATTTTGGATCTGAATCGCCTCAAAGACGAACTCCCCGCCAAATTAGCGGGGCAACTGCTGGAGTGGGCTAGAGAGGGACTGTCCTTGCGCCGTCTGGCTCGCTATCTACACCGGGATTTACCCACCTTGGCCCGGGGTCTCCGACCCTACTGGATCAAGGGTCTTTTGAGTTTCAGCGCCGTCCCCAGTTCCTTCCGGGCTGTCTCCGATCCCGGCGCTTTCTCTATTCCTCGCATTGTTTGCATTGACGATAGCCCCCTGGTGGGTAAACAGGTGGAAGCCATTCTCGGCGCCCAGGGCTACCGGGCGCTTTGGCTAGGGGAGCCTCTAGCGGCGCTCTCCTTTCTTTTTCAGTCGCGCCCCGATTTAATCCTCTGCGACATCGCCATGCCCCGCTTGGATGGCTATGAACTCTGCGGTATGCTTCGTCAGTCCCGTCAGTTTTGCCAGACTCCGATTATCATGCTCACCGGTAAGGACGCTTTTTTAGACCGCTCCCTCGCTCGCATGAGGGGCGCGACGGACTACTTGACCAAGCCCTTTGGGGAGCAGGAACTCAAGTTGCTAGTGGAGCAATATCTGCCGTCCTTTGACTGACAAACTCCCGGCGCCGATCGCTATGGGATACTGTAATATTAATCTGTTCTATCCTTAATATCGCGTCTTAGAAACCAGAGGGAGGTCTTGGGGATGACTCAACGAGTCTTATTTGTCTGCTTAGGCAATATCTGCCGTTCCCCGGCGGCGGAAAATATTATGAACCATCTGCTCCGGGAACGGGGTTTAACGGACAGGATTCTCTGCGACTCCGCCGGCACCGGAGGCTACCACGTCGGAGCGCCGCCGGATGCCCGGATGAGCGCCGCCTTGAAAGAAAAAGGGTACTTGGTTTCTGGCCGGGCCCGACAGTTTGAGGCGAGAGATTTTCAAAATTTTGACCTGATTGTCGCCATGGACGAAGAAAACTACCGAGATATTCTTCGCCTCGATCCCCAGGGACTCCACCGCCAAAAAGTCAAACGCATGACGGCCTTTGCCCGGCGCCATTCCGAGACAGAAGTGCCCGACCCCTACTACGGCGGTCAGGAGGGCTTTAACCGAGTCATCGCTCTCTTGGAAGACGCCTGCCAGGGTCTGTTAGAGAGTCTGGATGTTTAACCCTGGGATTGTCAACGAAACTTGACCCCTAAAGATAGGAGTTATTAATCAGTGACATAAGCTTTTAAAAAGTCGCTTTATAATGAGGGGTAGCCAAAAAGCAACCCACCGGAAGTAGTCCTCGCCGCCCTGCTTCCCCTTCAACCGCTCAGGCTGGAGGTTCTAGCGGTTTAGTGATTTAGTATGGACACCAAGTTTTTCGACGAATACCAAGCCCAACTCTTGGACTGGCAAAAAAAATTCTTTGGCGCCTGGCTTGATAGTCTGCCCAAGGGCACGGCGGAGGTCAAACTGACCGACACCTTTGAAACCAGCCTGAAGTTACAAGAGGAAATGGTCAAGAGCTACCTAGAAGCTCAGGAAAAGGCGGCCCAAACCATGCTCGAAACTCAGAAACAATTTTGGGACAATTATTTCCAAGCCCTTCGTCAAAGCCCCGCGGTTGTTAATTAAGTTAATTGCAACCCATTCTTAACGCTCCGTTTTCTTTCCCGTCTAATCCGAGGCGGGTTTTTTGCTTTCTGGCTCAATTAAATTGAGAAAACCGCCCTTTTGGACGGCTTTTGCGGCGTTTGCAGATAGGACTTAAGCCCTTCGCTCATCCTTGGCCAACAGATTCCCGCGGTTCCGGCGCCGTTTATAGGCCGCGCCAAAGCCGACGGCGGTCAAGCTTCCCAAAATCGTCAGGGGTTCGGGAACCACCGCTTGGTAGGCAAAATCGCCAATCAGTTGATGACCCCGGGTCGTGAAGTGGACGTCGTCCCAATAAAAATAGGTCTCCGGCGCCGCGCAGGACACCAGCCAACAGCCTTCGCTGACGTTGGCAAAGCCAAAAGCGCCGGGGTTGACGGTAATGTCGCCGATGAAGCTATTGACATCTAGAAACTCAATCTTGACTCCGGGAAAATTACTCTGGAGTAAAGAAATAGAGGCGCTTAACCCCAGATTATGCCCCTGGGTCAAAAGATTGGCCGGCGCTTCGAGGGGCGTGCCCAGCGCCGCAGGTAAAGCGCCCAGATTCGGAAGATTAGGCGCCAAAATTGTTTGGGCGCCGCGGCTAATGAGGGTCGTTAGGTGGGCGGTGAGATTGGCCACGGGAGTCGCGGGATCGGTAATCCCGGCAAACCCGTAGTCGTTGGCGCCGGCCCAGAGGATATAGAGCGCGTCGGGATCGCTAACCGGATTATTAGCCACCTGGGTCGCGACTCCGATTAACTCCGTAGAGCCAGGAACAAAAGACTGTCCTAAATTAAAAGTTCCCGTTCCGGCGCCGCCCACCGCGAAGTTAGTATCCGGCGCGACGGTCAACCCCAGACGGGTCGCCAGATATTCCACCCAAACGGGGCCGTTAGAGAGACGCCCGCCCCCCTCGTTGTAGGGAGGAAACAAGCCGCCGGTGGCGGCGGACGCCCGACCCAAATCCGACCAGCTATCGCCGTAGACGATCAGTTGACTGAAGGCCGCCCCAAAGACGGGAATCGGCGCGAGGCAGAGTCCCAGCAGAGCGGCGCCGATAGTTAGAGCCAATTTCATGACTAAGCCCTTTTCTCCGTAACGATAAGTGTGTCCCATTCTAGAGCGATCCGCCAGGGTCGGGGCGGAAAATCGGCGCTCGCGGAAGGGAGAAAGGGGGGCAATCCAACGCCGCACTGTGCTATGCTTAGGCCTGTTCGGGGGTATAGCTCAGTTGGTAGAGCGCCTGCTTTGCAAGCAGGATGTCAGCGGTTCGAGTCCGCTTACCTCCATTGTCAGTCTTTAAACCCACCGGAGGGACGGCGAAAAACAGGCTAAAATCAGAAAACCTGATTTCCGTTCCTAAGCCGCCGTGACTGACGCCAAAAGTTATAAAGACACCGTTAATCTACCCCAAACCCGTTTTGAGATGCGGGCCAACGCTAGTCAACGGGAACTAGAGATTCAACGCTTTTGGCAAGAGCGCCGGATTTACGAAACCCTAGGGGAAGAGAATCCCGGCGAGGTCTTTGTTCTCCACGACGGCCCTCCCTACGCTAATGGCTCTCTCCACATGGGCCACGCCTTAAATAAGATTCTTAAAGATATTATTAATAAGTATCAACTCATGCGAGGGCGGAAGGCTCGTTACGTTCCCGGCTGGGACTGCCACGGTCTGCCCATTGAACTGAAGGTATTACAAAATCTGAAAGCGGAAGAGCGCCGGGAGTTGACGCCCCTGACCCTGCGGCGGAAAGCTAGGGACTTTGCCCTCAAAGCCAAGGACGAGCAGTTAGTCGCGTTTCAACGCTATGGCGTTTGGGGGGATTGGAGCCATCCCTATTTGACCCTCGCCCCGGAGTACGAAGCGGCCCAAATCGGCGTTTTCGGCGCCATGGCTCTGAAGGGCTACATTTACCGGGGGTTAAAACCCGTCCACTGGAGTCCTAGCTCCCGCACGGCGCTGGCGGAGGCGGAGTTGGAATACCCGGAGGGCCATGTTTCCCAGAGCGTTTACGCCGGTTTTACCGTGACCCAAGCCTCGGAAAAACTGAAGGCGGCGCTAGCGCCGTTTTTAGGCAATCTCGGCGTCGCTATCTGGACCACCACCCCCTGGACTCTGCCGGGGAATCTAGCCGTGGCAGTCAATCCCGAGTTAACTTATACCGTGGTCGACGCCGACCCGGCGCCCGGCGCCCATCGCTATCTAATTGTGGCGGCGGCGCTGGTAGAAACCCTCAGTTCTGTTTTAGGAACAACCCTAACCCCCCTAGCCAGCTTTACCGGCACCGATTTAGAAGGAACCTTATACCGCCATCCCCTCTTTGAGCGGGAAAGCGCCGTGGTCATTGGCGGGGATTACGTCACCACGGAGTCCGGCACGGGTTTAGTCCACACGGCGCCGGGCCACGGGCAGGAAGATTTCATTGTGGGTCAGCGTTACGGCTTGCCGATTCTTTCCCCGGTGGACGAAGCGGGAAACTTCACCGCCGAAGCGGGTCAATTTGCCGGGTTAAACGTCCTTAAAGACGCCAACGACGCCATTATCGCGGCGCTTCAGCAGGCCGGCGCTTTACTCAAAGAAGAAGCCTACGGTCACAAATACCCCTACGATTGGCGCACCAAAAAACCGACTATTTTCCGGGCCACCGAGCAATGGTTCGCCTCCGTGGCGGGGTTCCGGGAGTCGGCGCTGGCGGCCATTAAAACCGTCCGTTGGATTCCCGCCCAGGGAGAAAATCGCATTATCCCCATGGTGGCGCTCCGCAGTGATTGGTGTATTTCCCGGCAACGGGCCTGGGGGGTGCCGATTCCGGTTTTCTACGACGAGGAAACGGGGGAGCCGTTGCTGAATGAAGAGACCTTAACCTTTATTCAAAATTTGATCGCCGAGAAAGGCTCCGATGTCTGGTGGGAGCTACCCGTGAGGGAACTCTTGCCCCCCAGCTACCGGAACAACGGCCGAACCTACCGCAAAGGGGAAGACACCATGGATGTCTGGTTTGACTCCGGCTCCTCCTGGGCGGCGGTGGCTAACCAGCGCCGGGAGTTAAAATATCCGGCGGATATGTACCTCGAAGGCTCGGATCAGCACCGGGGGTGGTTCCAATCCAGTTTGCTCACGAGCGTCGCCGTCCATAATCAGGCGCCCTACCGGACGGTTTTAACCCACGGCTTTGTTCTGGACGAGCAGGGCCGCAAGATGAGCAAATCCCTCGGCAATGTCGTCGATCCCTACCAAATCATCAACGGCGGCAAAAATCAAAAACAGGAACCCGCCTACGGCGCCGACGTTCTCCGGCTCTGGGCGGCGTCGGTGGATTACGCCAACGATGTGCCCATTGGTCAGGGAATGTTAAAACAACTAACGGATGTTCGTAACAAAATCCGCAACACCGCCCGCTTTCTCCTGGGCAATCTCCACGACTTTGACCCGGCTCAAGACGCCGTGACCTACTCGGAACTGCCGGAATTAGACCGCTATTTGCTCCACCGTTTACAGGAGGTCTTTAGCGAAGTGGAGGCCGCCTACGAGAGTTTCCAGTTTTTTAAATTTTTCCAACTGGTTCAGAACTTTTGCGTGGTGGATTTGTCTAACTTTTACCTCGACATCGCCAAGGACCGGCTCTATATTTCCGCCCCCAACGCGCCCCGCCGTCGCGGTTGCCAGACCGTTCTCCAAATCGCGCTAGAGACCTTAACCAAAGCCATCGCCCCGGC
>JAYKIZ010000056.1:0-2799 GCA_035285965.1 Cyanobacteriota bacterium
TCGGCGCCGGGGACGAAAGCGCCGTGGCCCGTCTGCGGGAGCGCAAGCGCCGTCCCCATAAGCCCCTGGCGGTGATGTTTCCCGATTTAACTCAGATTCAGAGGAACTGCGAAGTTACGCCAGAAGCAGAGGACTTACTGACTTCCCCCGCGGCGCCGATTGTGCTGTTACCGAAAAAAGTGGGCGGTAACTTGGCGCCGAACTTGGCGCCGGGAATCGGGGAACTGGGGGCGATGTTGCCCTATACCCCTCTGCATTGGCTCTTATTAACGGATTTCCCCCGGCCTGTTGTGGCCACCAGCGGCAACGGTCGCGGGGAGCCAATTTGTATCGACAACCGCGAGGCTTTAACTCGGTTGAGAGATCTGGCCGACGGGTTTTTAGTTCACAATCGTCCTATTCTGCGGCCGGTGGACGACTCCGTGACTCGGATCATTGACGGGCGTCCTCAAGTTCTCCGCAGAGCGAGGGGCTACGCGCCGCTACCGTTACCCAGGGGACAGTCCGGGCCGACCCTTCTGGCGGTGGGGGGGCATTTAAAAAATACGGTGGCTTTAGCTTTAAAGGAACAAATTTACCTGAGCCAACACATCGGCGACTTAGACAACCCCGGCGCCGAAACCGCCTTTGAGGAGACGGTAGAGAGTTTAAGCCAACTCTACGGAGCCGCCCCTCAAAAAATTATCCACGACCGTCATCCCGATTACCAATCCACAACCTACGCCCAAGGACAATCCGCCCCAACCTTCGGGGTTCAGCACCATTTAGCCCATGTCCTAGCGGTGATGGCGGAACACCGCCTCCAGCCCCCGGTTTTAGGTCTGGCTTGGGACGGCGCCGGCTGGGGACTGGACGGAACCCTCTGGGGCGGGGAATTTTTACGAATTGAGGCGGCGCAATGGTATCGAGTCGCCCATTTCCAACCCTTTCCCCTTCTGGGCGGCGCTCAGGCGATGCGAGAACCCCCTCGGGTAGCCTTGGCTTTGTTAAATTGCTTTGACCGGGAAAACCTGCCCCCCGCTTTACGGGACTATTTTACCTCCCGGCAACTGGGGCAACTCCAGACCCTCTACCAACGGCGCTTGAATAGCCCTTTAACCAGTAGCGTTGGGCGTCTCTTTGACGGAGCGGCGGCGCTGTTGGGGTTGGTGGGCAAAATTAGCTTTGAAGGCCAGGGGGCGATGTTGCTAGAAGCTCAAATCGGGGATCTGGAAACGGAAGAGGCTTATCCTTTCGCGCTGGACAATGCTCCAGTTCTGCCTTGGCGTCCTTGGCTGGAAGCCCTGGCCCGGGATCCGGCGCCCCTGAATTTAAAAGCGGCCAAATTTCACAACACCCTGATTAACCTCGCCCTCCAGGTCTGCCGGCGCCAAGGGTTAGAACAGATTGTCCTCAGCGGCGGGGTTTTCCAAAACCGCTACCTGTTAACCCGTCTGATCCGGCGCCTGCAAGGCTTAGACTTCCAGGTCTATTGGCCCCAACAGGTGCCCCCCAACGACGGTGGCTTAGCGCTGGGGCAAATTGCGGCCGCCGATCGGTATGATCCGTGTTAACGCTTTCATTTTTTCACCCGCCTTAACATGATCAGTCTCGACATCACCCTGAAACTCTCCCCCGCCGCTATTTCCGTGCAACGAAAAGAACTGGCCGACGCCGAGGCGCTTTACCAAACCTTGATCAACGCCCTCCAGGCCCCGACGCCTCAACTCCTGGAACTCACCTGCGAGAAACAAACGGAAAAAAAAGTGGCGCTGATGAGCGACCAGATCAGCGCCGTCATCCTCTCCCAAAAAGACGGCGCGGCTAACGCCGGGCGGGTTCCCGGTTTCGCGGCGCTGGGGCAGGGAAATTAGAGGAAAATTAGGCGGCGCCGATTCCTAGCACTTTCCCCCGGATCTCCCGGCCCCAGTAGGGGGTATTGGCCCCTAGGGTTTTCAGGGTTTGCCCGTTAGCGACCCAGACCTGATCGGGATCGAAAACCAGCCAACGATCCACCCTCTGGGGTAAGCCCAAACACACCAAGGGATTAACGCTCAAGGCCCGCCAGAGTTCCAGCGCCGAGAGGAATCCCGTTGTCACCAGTTCTTGCCAGAGTAGGGGCAGAGCCAACTCGAAACCCACGGCGCCGGGGGGAGCGTCGGCAAAGGCCAGGGTTTTTTCCTCGTAGCTATAGGCCCGGTGATCCACGGCGATGGCATCAATGATCCCGGCCTTGACTCCGTTAATTAACGCCTGTCGATCCTGGGGCGTTCCCAGGGGCGGCGCTAGGCGGAGATGGGGGTTATAGCTCTCTAAATCTTCCGTGTCCCAAAGCAAGTGCGTCCAGGCGACGCTCGCGGTCACCGGCAGTCCCTCCGCTTTGGCCTGGGCGATTAACTCTACGCCCCGTTGGGTGGAAAGACGCATTAAGTGCACCGGCGCCGGATAAACCTGGAGCAGTTCTAAAATTTGGACAAGAGCCGCCGCTTCCGACGCGGCGGGGTCTCCCGGCAGACCCAGTTTCAGGGAATCGGCGCTTTCCCGGGCCACTCCGCTTCCCCGGAGACTTACGTCCGTCGGGACTAGGGCGATGGGTTTCTGGCAGGGGGCTAAATATTCCAAAGCGCGCCGGAGTAATAAAGGATTTTTCAAGGGGCGACCGTCGCTAAAACCCGCTACGCCCGCTTCGATTAAGCTATCCCACTCGCTGACTTGCTCCCCTTCGGCGCCGAGAGTCAAGGCTCCCCAGAAATGGAAGCGGGGCGCCTGGGGCAAGGTTTGCAAGCGCCGTTGGATCAGGTCTAGGGTGGCCGGCTGGTC
>JAYKIZ010000057.1:0-19784 GCA_035285965.1 Cyanobacteriota bacterium
ATTTGCCGAAAATATCCACGCAATAGGACAGCGCCGAACCGTCGGGTTCCTCCTTAACATGTTGGGGTTTAAACTCAGTTTCCAGAAACTCGTTAATCTTTTGAGTGATTAACTGTTTTTCTTCGGGAGGAACCTTGGGTTTGGCTGGTTTGGGTGGATTATAGACCCATCTTTTTTTAGGCATCGGTTTTAGGGAGTATTGAGAGAATCCGTATGATTCCGATATTAGCGGATTTTAAGTCGGCGCCGAAACTGAGAGGATTTGGTTTGACGGCGAACCCTCTCCAGCTTGCGACAAAAAATCGAATAAAGAGTCATCCCCTGCCAATAGACACAGCTCCGTTGGTAATGTTTTTCATTTTTTGCATCTCTGGATGCGTTACTCGGCGCTAACGCATCCTACTGCTAGCTACTTGCGGGCAATAATCCAAATAGCGTGTACCAGTCCCAAAATGTAGAAGCCAAAGATGGTCAGGAGCAGATTGATCCAAAAGTCCTTACCCAGACCCACTTGGAGAAAAACCCCCAACGGTGGCAGAAAAATGGCAATAATAATTCGAACAAAATCACTCATGATGGCGGTTCCCTCCAAATAGGCGAGCTTTCCCTCTAGGTTAGCGGTTTCCGTCTCTTAAAGGGTGTGTTGCGCTAACCAGCTTTCTAGATCTTGGTTTTTGTTCAGGTCAAACAGCGCCATACTCCCCCTGACGACCTCAGCGTCTTTTTTTTCTTGCGCTTACCCTGTTTGAGCAAGTCAAGAGCCGGGAAAAACTTTCTTACAGCTCAGGAGTATTATAAGTTCTATTAGTGTCCTTTGTAGTTCCTTGCTATTACTCTAGCGCCGACTCTCTGATTATAACATCACTCCCTAACACAACCGCTATCGTCCAGCAGTTATTATGCATTTTACTGGTCACTATTTACCGTTAGCTGGTAACTATAAAACGGCGCCGCAAGCCCTGTTAGCGCCGTTATCATAGCGGACGCGCTATCTGCCAACCAAGATAACCACAGACCGTTCCCCTAAAAGAATACCCTGTTGATTTTCCAGCCGCGGCTCCGACCCCGGCGCCCAACTACTGGGATCGGCGCCGGTATTGGCGAAGACGAACCAGCCCTTTTCCGGGGGCAGTTGGGGCAACTCGAACCAATGGGACTGCCAATGGAGATTGATGGCGACGTAGATAAAGTCGTCCCGAACCGTTCCTCCCTTAGCGTGGGCGCCGCAGAGGAGGAAGGCCAACAGATGGCCGGAAGACCAATCCGCGTCCCAGGCCTTGACCCCGTGCCAACTAATATCGGGGTAGCCGCTCCCGACGTAGTCCCGATTTTGGAAATGGTAGGGATTTCGCAGAACTGGATGGGCCCGTCGGAAGGCGATACAGTGGCGGAAAAATTCTAGTAATCCTGATTCCCGCTCCGCCAGCGTCCAATCCAACCAGTTGAGGGCGTTGTCGTGACAATAGGTATTGTTGTTGCCCTGCTGGGTGCGGCCCATTTCGTCTCCCATGAGAATCATCGGCACTCCTTGACTAACCAATAACAGAGCCGCCGCGTTTTTAATTTGCCGGCGCCGGAGGGCTTGAATGGCCGGATCATCGGTGGGGCCTTCCCAGCCGCAGTTCCAACTGTCGTTGTCGTTACTGCCGTCGTTATTGTTCTCCCCGTTGGCTTCGTTGTGTTTGCCGTTGTAGGAGACCAGATCCATCAAGGTAAAACCGTCGTGGCAGGTGATGAAATTAATGGAGGTGGCCGGCGCTCGTCCCGAGGCCGCGTAGAGGTCAGGGGAACCCTGGAGGCGCTGGGCCACGTCCCCCGCCGAGCCGTCGCCCTTCAGGAATTTCCGCAGACTGTCTCGGTATTTGCCGTTCCACTCCGCCCAGCGTCCAAAGGCCGGGAAGGAGCCGACCTGATAGAGACCCCCCGCGTCCCAGGCTTCGGCGATCAGTTTGCATTTAGCCAAAATAGGGTCGAAGGCCAAACTTTCCAAAAGAGGCGGATTCGCCAAAGGCGCGCCCCAGGGGTCTCGCCCGAGAATCGCCGCCAGGTCAAAGCGAAAACCGTCGATGTGGTACTCCGCCGCCCAGTAACGCAGACAGTCCAGCACCATGCCCCGGACGATGGGATTGTTGCAATTTAAGGTGTTGCCCGTGCCGCTAAAGTTGAAGTAATAGCCTTCCGGGGTGAGCATATAGTAGGTTTTATTATCCACGCCCCGGAAAGAAATGGTGGGTCCCCGCTCGTTGCCCTCGGCGGTGTGGTTAAAGACGACATCGAGAATCACTTCAATGCCGTTTTTGTGGAGTTCCTTCACCAGCGTCTTGAGTTCGTCCACCTGCATGCCCAGTTTGCCCGTGGCGGCGTAACCGGCTTTGGGCGCGAAGAAGCCCACGGTGCTGTAGCCCCAATAATTTAAAAGCAGTTCCCCGGTTTGGGGATTGGGACGGCTATTTTCAAATTCGTCAAACTCGTAAATGGGCATCAACTCCACCGCGTTAACGCCCAGTTCCTTCAGGTAGGGAATTTTATCCCGTAGGCCGGCGAAGGTGCCCCGGTGGCTCTCCTTGACTCCGGAGGAGGGATCCCGGGTAAAACTGCGCACATGAAGTTCATAAATAATCTGATCCTCCGGCGGAATTTCCAAGGGACGATCGCTTTCCCAATCAAAATCGTCAAAAGCCACCCGGCCCCGGTGTTGGTAAATATTGTTCCAATCCGGCTCCGCGCCCCAGACGTCCCGCCCGCCGATGACTTTAGCGTAGGGATCGAGGAGAATTTTGGTTTTGTCAAACCATTGCCCTTGTTGGAAGTTATGGGGGCCGTCCATGCGGTAGCCATACTCCAGGCTTTCGTAATCTAGGTCAAAAACCACCATCGAATAGACATTGCCGATGCGAAACTCGTCGGGAAAGGGAATTTCCGCCTTCGGCGCCGGCGCTCCTTTATCAAAAAGGACTAAAGAACAGGAGGTCGCATGGCTAGAAAAAATGGAAAAATTGACCCCTCCGCCCGGCGCTGGAGTCGCGCCAAAGGGAAAGGGTTTACCGGGACGGAGTTTAAACTCTCCGTGACGATGGGTGGGATGGGCGTCAATCCGCTCTGGAGTCATGGCGTTAGGCTCAGTAAGTTCAATAACTGATAACTGGTGACTGAATATCTGATTTAACTTAATTGCTCAATTCCCTCTTCTAGGGTGTCGCAGGTAATAAAAAATTCCAGAAAGCCGGTCACGGACATGGTGTCTCGAATCTCCTCCGACAGACCCACCAGCGCCAGTTTTCCGTTCTGGGCCGTGCCCTGACGATAGAGAGAGAGGAGCATTCGCAGACCGGCGCTGGACATGTAGGGCACGGAGCCTAAATCTAGGAGGATTTTCCCCCCGGGCTCCACCAGGGGGAGGATTTTCTCCGTTACCCCCGGCGCCGTGTTGGCGTCAATATCTCCCGCTAGGGTGGCAATTTGAATCTCGTTATGGTTGCTTAGAGTAATATCCATCGGCGCTAAGGGATAAGGGGAAGGCGTTGTTACCGAAGCTGTTTTTGAGGGGCGTTTTTAACACTCTACTATATTGACTCGAGACCGCGAATTTAGATCCCCGGATGAGAAGCGGTTTGGCGAGCCGGGCCGATACTTGACCCCCTCGACAAGCGATATATTTGGACTACTAAAACACTCGGGAGCCAGCTTCGCTCAGTAGAGCGCCTCGCCAATTCCGCTCGACTCAATTAAACCTCCTCTAATTTCAGGAGCGGGAAGAGCAATTCCTACAATCGATCCACTCCTACACTAGGGAAAGACTTATCTTGTCTTTTCCCTCGCCATGAGCCTGCGTTTTCTCAGTCGTCCGGCCATCTATCTTCTCAATCGCCTCAAATACCCCCAAAAGTTCGCTCTCCTTAGCGCCGTCTTTCTGGTTCCCCTGGGGTTGGCTTTCTATTTACTGCTGTCCGAGATCCAGAACCGCGTCGATTTTGCCTGGCGAGAAATTGAGGGTCTTCGCTATCTTCGATCCCTGCAAGACTTGAACAACGCCCTATTAAACTTTAGTCCTTCAGATGATCGCGCCGCCCTAGAGGAGGCTTGGCGTCGATTGCAAAGCGCCGACGCGGAAACGGGAGCGACCCTAGAAACCGCTTTGCCCTTGAGAAACTTGACCCAGGAATGGCAGGCCTGGCAGTCCCAACCCCAAACGCTTAATCCTTGGGAACTGATGAAAGCGCCCTTACAGGCGCTCCGGCGCCGGGTGGGGGACCAGTCCAATTTAATCCTTGACCCGGATTTGGACAGCTATTATTTAATGGACACTGTCTTGCTGACCCTGCCGGAGATTCAGGACAATCTCGGTAAAATCCAAACCATTCTAGGGGCTAGGCCCCCTGAAGTGTTGACCCCTTGGCTCCGGGCCCAACTGCTGGTGCGACGGGAAAATTTAATTCAACTGACGGAAACGCTAGACAATAACTTTCAAGTCGTCTTCCAACAAGCGCCGCCCCAAGTTCTGACCGGGGACTTAAAACCCAAACTAAACGCCCAAATTCAGACCAATCGGCGCCTTATCCGGGCGCTGGAGACCCTGCTTAACGCCCAAAAATCCCCGCAACCCAAAGTTTTATTAATCCGCAATCAGGAGAGCCTGCAAACCAGCGCCGCCCTCTGGGAAAGTAGCGCCGAAAATTTGGAGACCCTGATCCAGCGGAGAATTAACCGTTTCCAACGGCGCCAAAAATTCTTGAGCCTCCTGGTTTTAGCGACCTTGGCGCTGGCGGCCTATCTCTTTATCGGTTTCTATGAAAGCCTGATCATCACTCTAGAACAACTGCGTCAGGCTTCCCTACGATTAGTGGCGGGAAACCAATCCCAGAATTGGACGCTGGATACTCGGGACGAAATGGGGGAGGTGGTGCAATCCTTCCAAACCTTGGCGGACGCCCTGAGAGTGGCGGAGGCAAAATACCGGGGCATTGTGGAAAACGCGGTGGTGGGCATTTACCAAACCAGTCTGGGGGGAAAATACCTAACGGTCAACACTCGCCTCGCCCAAATTTACGGCTACGACTCGCCCCAGGCCTTAATGACCTCTCTTCAGGATATTCAGGGACAACTGTATGTTCACCCCCGGCGCCGTCAAGAATTTATCGAAACCCTTCAGGAGGAAGGCTCGCTACGGAATTTTGAGTCCCAAGTCTATCGACGGGACGGCGCCGTTATTTGGATTTCCGAGTCCGCCCGCTGCATCTACGACGATCAAGGAGAGTTAACGGGTTTTGAGGGCACCGTCATGGACGTCAGTCAGCGCAAAGCCGACGAACTGGAAATCGAGCGCCTGACCCAAAGCCTCCAGGACGATAACCTCCGTCTCGGCGCCGAATTGGCCGTCACTCGGCGCTTGCAACAACTCCTCATGCCTTCGGCGCGGGAGTTAGAATCTGTGGCGGGGCTGGACATCGCCGGGTTTATGGAACCCGCCGACGAGGTGGGGGGGGACTACTACGACATCCAACAGACCGAGGGCAAGACCCGCATTAGTATCGGCGACGTCACGGGTCACGGCTTGGAGAGTAATTTGGTGATGATTATGGCCCAAACCGCGGTGCGAACCCTCTTGGAAAATGGGGAAACCGACCCGGCCCGCCTTTTAAACGCCGTCAATCGCACCCTCTACGACAACATCCGCCGCATGGGGTCCTATAAAAACATGACCTTAATGCTACTGGAGTACGAAGCGGGAATCCTGCGGCTGAGCGGGCAACACGAAGAGTTAATCATTGTTCGCCGGAGCGGTCAGGTGGAAAATATCGACACTTTTGAACTGGGTTTCCCCCTGGGCTTGGAGTCCGATATTACCCATCTGGTTTCGGAAACCATTCTCCAACTCCGACCCGGCGACCTGGCGGCGCTGTACACCGACGGCGTCACCGAGGCTATGAATCCCGATAAGGAGCAGTATGGTCTAGAGCGCCTGCAAAAGGTTCTGGCCCGTAATCGCCATTTAACGGCGGAGGAAATTCGTCAGGCGGTGATTCGGGACGTGAGGGACTGGATTAAAACCCAAAAAGTTTTTGACGACATCACTTTAGTGATCCTTAAGCAACAATAATTCTCCAAACTCTGTGCTTTACTAGAAATCCCACCTTTGGTTCCGATTTCCGTGGTTATGGCTTCTCTCTCTTCCTACGCCGACGCTTCCCGGGACACTGGCCCCGGTTTAGAACTGGAACAATTACGGGGGGAAAATCACCGCCTCCGGCGGGAAAACGAGGATCTCCACATCGCCCTGACCACCATCGCCGAGCACGGCGACATGGTTGAATCCCTCCTCAATGAAACCAACGTCAAACTCAAGGCGGAAATCGCCGAGCGCCAACGAGCCGAAGCCAAACTCCATAATCTCCTCCATCTCATTTCCCGCCAAAAAGAAGACCTAGAGATCATTGTGCAGACCATCATGGAGCACGGAGACGTAGTGGACGCCCAGTGGCGACAAAAATTCTGCGAAGCCAACGAATTGATTAACCTCGACGGTCTCACCCAGGTGGCCAATCGGCGCCATTTTGACCAACATCTAGAGGCTCAGTGGCAAAAAATGGGAGAAACGGGAGAACCTCTGGCGCTCATTTTCGCCGACGTGGATTATTTCAAGGAATTTAACGATTTCTACGGCCACCTGAGCGGCGACGACTGTTTGCGGCGCCTCGCTAAGGCGTTGAGCGCTTGCTTGCGGAACCCCTTTGATCTCTTTGCCCGCTACGGCGGGGAAGAATTTATCGCCATCTTGCCCAACACCGACCAAACCGGCGCTTATCATACGGCCCGCCGAATGCAGGCTACCCTAGAACTGCTCGCCATTCCCCACCACCTCTCTCCCCTGGGGGACTGGGTTACCATGAGCTTTGGGGTGGCGGTGCTCATTCCCCAACCGGAGCAGAATCCTGAAGACCTAGTGGCGCTGGCGGATCGCTGTCTTTACCAAGCTAAAACCCGGGGTAAAAATCGCATTATTTGTCCCGACGAAGTCTAGAGCGCCGCTTTCGTTCCGGGCCAGCGTCGATATTTGAGATAAAAGCCCCCGAAACAGAGCGCCGTAATGCCCAGGGTTCCCAAGCCCAGATAACTCGGCGTCCAAAAGACCGCCTCTAGAGTGTTGATTTCGCCGGGTTGCAGTCGCCATTGAGTCTGTCGGGCTAGAACGGGGCCTTCTTCGCCGGGAGTCGGGGTTAAATTCCGGGCCCAAAGCGCCGTTTGCAGACCAAAGTTAAGATCTAGGAGCGAGCCGGGACTGAGAAGAATTTTTCCCTGTTCCGAGAGCACTCCCAGGGCCCGCAGATCCACCGTCAAGCGGAGACGATTTTGATCCGCTAGGAGCCAATTGCGTTGTTGAAGGTCGAGGCGAGCCTCCAGTTGCAAGAGATCTAATTGATTGGCGGCGGGTTTGGCTCCCTTCGGCGCCGGGGGATTAAAAAATTGATTGAATTTTTCCGTTAACTCCCGGCCGCTCCCAAAGGGAATAGTCAAAAGCAGTTCATCGCCGGAGCGGCGCTGGATTTGTCCCCCTAGGCTTTTGGCCCGGGCGGAGAGACTATCCAACCAGCGGTCCGCCTCCGTTTGACTGAGGGTGGTCAGTTGTTGCCCCAGTTGAATGTGTTGGCGAATTTGTCCCCAATGTTGCTCGGGGAATTGGACGCCGACATCGTAGCGGACACAGCCCCCTAGGCTCAGGCAAAGGAATAGGGGGAGCAGGAGTAAGAGGAAACGGCGGGGGGAGAACATAGGCTAGCGGCGCCGGGGGGCAATTAAAGACAATAAAAAAGAGGAGCTGAACTCCTCTGTCAATTTTAAACCGTATTTCGGGACGCGCTCTTAGGGGCTGACACCATCCCGAGGGCGGGATCTTACTTCTGGGTATTGTTGTCCGAACCGATTTCTTTGGCGGCCCGTTCCAGCATGGATTGCTGACGGTGCTTTTGGTCGTGTTGACGACGGTTCATCAGGGCGCGGGCTTGTTGTTGGGTATTCATAACAGTCTTCCTTGGGGGGCTGGGGGACTAAAGTGTTGATTGCTAGGTCGAGGCTCTTTCCTCAACACTCTTAATTTAGCACGCAAACGGTATAAATTTTTACAGAATCTCACATTGTCACAAAACTTAACACTTGGAGGCGCAGACCCCTAGGGGTTCCCCGATCCCTGATAATGGAAGGAAGAGCCTTCCTTGGCCAAATTTCGTCGTCCCCTGTCCTGGGTTCCCCGGTCGCATGTTAACCCCCTCTCGACTTGGTTTCTCCTCCCCGACCAGCCTCCAGTTTTTGCTGTTTGTGGACGAGCGCCCCTACTCCCAGGACAACGCCAAGACCATTTGCGCTTACCTCAAGGAAGCGACGCCGACGCTGAGTTTTGAACTACAAATTTTAGAAATTCAGGAGCATCCCCACCTAGTAGAACACTTTCGACTGGTGGCTACTCCTTCCCTCGTCAAAGTTTTTCCCGAACCCAAACAGACCCTCGCGGGGAGTAATATCGTTCAGCAGTTACGGAAATGGTGGCCCCGCTGGGAGAAAGAATTACAAGCTCTAGCGGCGCCGCCGCCGGAAAGCCTTCCCGCGCCCTCCTGTTCTCTGGAAATTTCCGAGGTGGGTTATTCGGGGGAGTTGATGAAAATGGCGGACGAGATTTTTCAACTGAAACAGGAGCGGACGGCGCTGTTGGAGCAATTGCGCTTTAAAGACCAGATCCTCGCCATGTTGGCCCACGATCTGCGTAGTCCCCTTACCGCCGCCTCCATCGCCGTGGACACCCTGGAGTTGATTGAACAAAAGCCCCTCCCGCCCCGGTCTCCCCGCCTGCGGGAGCAGTTGATGGCCCAGACCCGCAAGCAATTTCAGGTGATGAACCGCCTCATTACCGATATTTTGCAGGCCTCCAGAAACATGAACGCCCATTTTCAGGTCAACTGCGAACCCCTGCTTCTTCAGGAATCCTTTCGGGAAGTGCTCAATCTTTATCAGGAGCAGTTTCAAGAGAAAAGCTTAACTCTCGTGGCGGATCTACCCCAGGACGCGCCCCCGGTCTTTGCGGACGAAGAGTTAATTCGTCAAGTCATGGTTAATTTACTGGACAACGCTATCAAATACACCCCGGAGGGGGGCGTCGTTACGGTCTCCCTTCTCCATCGCACCACCCAAAAAGTTCAAGTGAGCGTGACCGACACCGGCCCCGGCATTCCCGAATCCAAACAAGAGACCATTTTTGAGGGGCATTTCCGCCTGCAACGGGACGAGGGCAAGGACGGCTACGGCCTCGGTCTCTCTCTCTGTCGCAAGATTATCCAAGCCCACTACGGGCAAATTTGGGTGGATAGCGTGCCGGGTCAAGGCAGTTCCTTTCACTTTACCCTCCCCGTTCATCGTTAAACCGAAAAAAGCTCCATGGGAATAATGTCCTCCGCCTCTGTCAATCCCAGCGCCGCGCCAAATCGGGAACTCAAAGCCCCCAACCGGAGCGGTCGGGTCGCGATTATCATCAACGCTAAGGTGAAACAGGAAGGGCGCTTAATCGCCACCTCTCCGGTGACGGAGCGGATGGTCTGGGCGCTGAAGCGGGCTATCGCTCGCTATTCCCCGGAGACGGTGATTGAAACCCTTGCGGTGGCGAGTCTCTGGTCCCAGGGCGCGCAACAGCAGACGGAACTGGGGGGCAAGATTTATTGTCCTTTGACCATTCAACTGCCCCCCTGGCTCGTCTTTCCCCAACAGGCTGTTTATCGGGCCTGCGAAGCCGTTCAGATTCGGCGTCAGTGGGTTCGCGACCAGTTGGGAGCGCCGGTTTTAGACACGGCCCAAACCCTAGGGGACTGTTGGCTTCCCATTATCTGGAGCGCCGGAGAACCCCAATTCGGCGCCGCCATTACAGAGGGGGCGATGCCCAACGCTTACCAGTCCCTCGGCCCCCTAGCGCCGGCTTTAACGGAAGAGTTGCAAACCTTAGCCCGTTCTTTGTTGGAAAATCTAGAAGCGCCGCCGTCGGTTTATCTGCTTCAATTCGCCCTGCGGCGGGAAGAGGTTATTTTTGATCGACTCTGGCCCTTCCCTGCGGCGCCGGCGCTGGCCTCTTTAAATCAAACGACCCTCGATCTCTTTGCCTATCACTGGTTTTGCTTAAGCGGACAACCCCTCTCGGCGCTCCTCCCCCCAGACCCGGAAAAAGCGCTACCCTAGAGCGCAAGCCTCTACTTTCCTAGGAACCGCCGGTTATGTTTTTAAGCGAACTAAAACCCTTGACCCAGGAACTCTGCCGACAACCCCTGGCTTTTGCGGGGGGCTTTGTTTCCGGCGCTCTGCGTCTCAAGTTAGGGGAAGATCCCCTACGAGCTTGGCTCTCCCAACAGGGTTTGAGTCAATATACCGCCACTGACTTCAGCGGCGCCGATTCCCGTCCCCAGAACATCGCCATCGACTAGTTCAACGCCATGATCCACCTTACCCCCGCCGCCCTTCAGGAAATTAAACGCCTGCAACGGAGTCGTCATCAAGAGCGGCGCTATTTCCGCCTAGAAGTTTTGCCGGGGGGCTGTTTGGACTATTACTACAACCTGAGCTTGGCGCCGGATTACGCCGAAGGAGACCAGGAGTATGAACAAGACGGCGTCGTCATCTTGATCGATTCCCAGGGCGCCCAGTGGTTACGGGGTCTGAAAGTGGATTACGCCGAGGATCTGATGGGCGGGGGCTTCCGCTTCAGCAACCCTAACGTCGGCGCCGCCTGTAGTTGCAGTCTTTCCTTTCAGCCTACCAGCGCCGATAGGGATGGCGGGCCAAACTAGCGTTGTCGTAGCGCCGGTCGCCGGTGACTTCGGCGCCGATCCAGGGCGGAAGCGTCACGGCTTGATCTTCCTGTTCCAATTCCACTTCCGCTAGGATTAACCCCTGATTTTCCCCCAAAAATTCATCCACTTCCCAGACCAGATCCCCCTGGGGAATGGCGTAGCGGTATTTTTCGATCAGGGGCTGAGCGCAGAGGGTTTCTAGAATCTCCTCGGCGTCTTTGAGGGGAATTGGGTACTCGTACTCGGCCCGACTGTAACCTTGGCTTTTGCCCTTGAGAGTTAAATAGGCCCGTTCTCCGGCGATCCGGGCCCGAGCGGTAACGCCGTCCTGGGTGGGCAGGTAGCCCTGGCGGTAGAGGATGGGAGTTCCCAAGGTTCGCCAGGCATCGCCCTGGACTAAAAATTTCCGTTCAATCTCAATGCCCATCGATTTTGCCTCGTCTATTTGTCGGCGCTGATAGCGTTATTTAATACTATTTTAATCGCCTAGGTTCCATTCATCGTCCCTCCGGCGCCGGAAGAACGCTGACGAAGCAATAGGACGAGGACTCCGCCAGTGAGCAGGGCGCTTCCTAGGGTTGTTAGAGCAATCAAAACTAAGGTTGCGTCGGGAATCCAGCGCCAGAGACCTTCATAAGGATTGACCCTGACAAAACTCCAGGACAGGCCAGCGCTGGCTAATCCCCAAGCGATGGCGTTTACCGCTGGCCACCAACCCGCCCAGGGCAGGCGCCGTCTGAGGACCACCCACTGGGCTAAGCCCAGGCTCAGCCCCCCGACAAAACCAAAGAACTGATAGTTAACCAAAAAGCCGCTAAACCCTAAGCCCAGCGCCGTCGCTAGAACAAATCGGAGCGAAAGGGGCAAGCGCCGCCGTAGTACTAGCCATTGTCCCCAACCCAAGGCGCCCCCTAGGATAACGGCGCCGAGGATACCCTGCTGAAAAGATTGGAAGAGAACGAGCAAAATCCGACCCTGGAGAGTGCCGGCCACGCTATGGAGAACCGCCTTTTCTAGGAAAGGGGTCAAAAAACGTAACACTCCCCTGGCTAAGGTAAGACTGACCGTTGTAGCGCCAATCCACTGGAGAAACACTTGCCAACTTTCTCGCCTTGTCATGGCAAACTCCGTCTATTCGATACCACAAGAATATAGTCTCTCTTCTAGAGATTATAAATTTAGTCTCTGGTTCGGGGCTGTGACTCGCCGCAGACTCAACAAAAAAATCCCCCAGTTCAGCGACCGGGGGAAAGAGAAAATTAAGATGGAAGAAAAAGCGCTTATTTAACGCTAACTTTAGCGCCGGCTTCTTCCAGTTGTTTCTTGACGGCTTCGGCGTCGTCTTTATTGGTGCCTTCTTTGATGGGTTTGGGCGCGGATTCCACCAAGTCTTTGGCTTCTTTGAGACCCAGACCGGTGATGGTGCGAACCACTTTGAGGACGGCGATTTTCTTATCGGCGGGCACTTCTTCCAGCACGACGTCAAATTCGGTTTTCTCCTCCACCGGCTCGGCCGCGGCGGCGGCGCCGGGAGCGGCCATCATCACTCCGCCCACAGGAGCGGCGGCGCTGACGCCAAAGGCTTCTTCGATCTGTTTAACCAGTTCGGCGGCCTCTAGCAGAGTGAGGGTTTTCAACTGTTCGAGAATGGTGTCGGTAGCGGCGGACATGGAAATGACTCCTAAAGGTTAAGTAAAGAAAAATTGAGAAAGAAGATTTAGGTTTAGGGGAACCGGGCTTCGACTACGCTCAGCCCTCGGGATGTCCTTAACCTTCTTCTTTGTCGGCGTAGGCTTGGAGGCCCCGAGCGATGGAGGAAGGAACTTCCTTGACGCCCACGGCGATCTTGGTGGCCAGGGAGTTGAGGCAACCGGCGATCTGCCCCATCAGTTGCTCCTTGGACGGGAGGTCGCCAATGGCTTCCACGTCGCTCTGACTGAGGACTTTTCCCTCTAGGACGCCGCCCCGGAGTTCGGTTTTTTTGACGTCCTTTTGGAATTTTTTGTAGGCCTTAATCGCGCCGCCCAGGTCGTCCTTGAGGAGGAGCAGGGCGGAAGTTCCCTTGAGGTAAGTTTCGAGGGGTTGCCATTGGCTTTCTTCGGCCAGGGCGATTTTAACGAGGGTGTTCTTGGCGATTTTGCAAGTTCCCCCCAGAGGTCGGAGACGGGAGCGCAGATCGCTAATTTCCGCGACCGTTAACCCCTGGTAGTCAATGACCATGGCCATTTGGGTCTCTTGGAAAAGTTCCTTGACCTCCGCGATGAGGGCGGTTTTATCTTCTTTGGTTCTTCCCATACGGGTTTCACCTCCTTGGGGTGAGAGAAATCGGCGCCGACAACAAAGCCCCGGAGCCAAGGCCGGGGCTAAAGTCTAGATCCGCCCCGATAACGGGGGCGAACCTTGAATTTAGGCTTTAACCTCGGCAGGCGATTAAGCAGAAACTGCCCCTGCGGTCATTGGTGCGCCAATGATGAATTTAGGCTGACAAGAAAGTTAAGCTTCGGCGAGTTTGAGATCCCTTAAGGCGTTAACGTCAACTTGAATAGAGGGGCCCATGGCGGCGGCCACGAAAACCGTGCGCCAGAACCGACCTTTAGCGCCGGAGGGGCGATTGCGGTCGATGGTTTCCTGCAGGGCTTTGAGATTAGCCAGCAAATCTTCGGCGGAAAAAGACGCCTTTCCAAACATAACATGAACGATGCCCGTGCGGTCGGCCCGGAACTCTAATTTTCCGGCTTTAAATTCGGCGATGGCCGCGGCGACGTCGGTGGTGACGGTGCCCCCCTTGGGAGAGGGCATTAAACCGCGGGGGCCGAGCAATTTACCCAATTTGGCGATCTTGGGCATCATGTCCGGGGTAGCCACCAGGACGTCGAAGTCCATCATGCCGCCCTGGATTTCGTCGATCAATTCCTCCGACCCGCAGAGGTCGGCGCCGGCAGAGTTGGCTTCCTGCACTTTCTCCCCCCGGGCGATGACGGCAACCCGCACGGTTTGACCGGTGCCTTTAGGGAGAGAAACGGTGGTGCGAATTTGTTGGTCGGTGTATTTGGGGTCGATGCCGAGCCGGATATGGGCTTCCACCGATTCGTCAAATTTGGCGGTGGCGGTTTCCTTGAGCAGAGCCATAGCGGCTAACGGCTCGTAGACGGTCTTTTTATCCACCTTATCGGCGAGGGCCTGACGGCGCTTGGATAGTTTTTTGGTCATGGTTACTCCTTGGGTGCGAACGAAGCGGCGCTTCTCCCCGGTTGTCAAAAAAAAGGTTAGGCGTAGAACGGTTAACAGCTAGGCTAGGGCGAACCTCTAGTCCTGGATAGCGACGCCCATATTGCGGGCGGTGCCGGCCACAATTTTCATGGCCGCTTCGATGTCGTTGGCGTTGAGATCCGGCATTTTAGTTTGGGCGATTTCCCGCAGTTGCGCCTGGGTCAAGGTGCCAGCTTGCTTTTTGTTGGGTTCGTTAGACCCTTTTTCAATCCCGGCGGCTTTGCGAATCAGAACGGAAGCCGGGGGGGTTTTGAGGACAAAGGTGAAACTACGGTCTTCGTAAACCGAGATTTCCACGGGAATGATCATGCCGGGTTGGTCGGCGGTCTTGGCGTTATATTCTTTGCAGAACGCCATAATATTGACCCCGTGTTGACCCAGCGCCGGGCCCACGGGAGGGGCCGGGTTGGCTTTCCCCGCCGGCAGGGCGAGTTTAATCAGGGCGACGACTTTTTTGGCCATTGCTAAATAAAAAGGTAAGGATTAATAGTGGATCAACGTTAACCATGTTTTTCCACTTGGGTAAACTCCAATTCCACCGGGGTGTCCCGGCCAAAAATGGAGAGTAAGGCTTTGAGCTTACTTCTTTCGGGGCTGACCTCGATCACCTCCCCTTCAAACTCCTTGAAGGGCCCGGAGAGGACCGTGATGTGGTCGCCGATTTGCATGGAAGCCTTGAGGATCGGCTCCTGCTCCTCCGCCTGACGGAAGATCCGCTCCACTTCCCCGGCGCTGAGGGGCACCGGCTCCACGTGACCCCGCCCCCGGCCGTAGTGGCGTTTTTGCTCCGACCCCACGAAATTAATGACGTGGGGCGTGTTTTTCACCACCTGCCAGGCGTTGTCGTCCATGATCATTTGGATCAAGACGTAGCCGGGGAAGACTTTCTCCTCGCCGTGTTGACGGGAGCCGTCCTTACGGATTTTCACCGTCGCGGATTTAGGAATTTCGATTTTTAAAATTCGATCCGCCACGTCTAGGGTGTGAATCCGTTGCTCCAGATTGGCCTTAACCCGTTTTTCACAACCGGAGGCCACCTGCACCGCGTACCAGCGAGCGCCGGGAGCCAAAGGGGCCGCGGATTGAACGGAAGCGGAAGTGGAGGAATAGTCGTCGGCAAAAGTCATGTCACTAAGCGCCATTAAACGCGTCAACCGAAGAGGAAAGGTTGTTGAGCGATCCAACTGAAGAGGTTATCCACTAGATAGATCACTGTGGCCACTAAGGTCACCATCAGGATTACCGCGACGGACTCGCTAATCAATTGTTGGCGGCTGGGCCAAACCACCTTGCTTAACTCTTCCTTGGTGTCGTTGATAAAATTGTTGCGAGTTAGACTTCCCCGAGTCGCTTGGGCGTCCGCCGGCCCGAGGGGGGTCATTTCTTTTTTAGCCACGCTACGCTTGCTCCCGCTGTCAAGAACTGGATGGACTGGATACATAATCAGACGATTGCCGAGACCAAACCAGCCCGACTTTAAACTGAGAGACACTTAAAGCCAAGCTGGAGGATGGGTAAGCAACGCGCCCTGGAGGACTTGAACCCCCGACATCAGGTTTTGGAGACCTGCGTTCTACCAACTGAACTAAGGACGCATAGTCTAAGCAGTCTGGGTTGGGGAGTGTTTCCCGACCTCTAGGCAATCATAACCTATTTTGGCGCCCGCTGTTAGGGTTTTTGGCGTTCCTCGCCCCAATCTTAAAGCGCCCGGTCAAAGCGTTGCTGAATACGGGTGGCTTTACCGACGCGATCCCGGAGATAGTAGAGTTTGGCGCGACGGACTTTACCCCGACGGAGGATCTTAATACCGGCGATACGGGGGGAATGGAGCAGAAAAACCCGCTCTACCCCCACCCCTTGGAAAACCTTCCTAACGGTGATGGTTTCGCTGACGCCGCCATTGCGCATGGCGATCACTGTGCCCTCATAGGGTTGAATCCGTTCTTTGCCGCCTTCGACGATCTTGACGCTGACTTTAACGGTGTCGCCGACGTGGATCGTGGGCAGATCCGTTTTCAGGAATTCCGCCTCAATGGACTGGATAATAGCTTGGGCGTTCATGGATGGTTGGGGAAAAACTCACAATTTTTTATCATAGCGCAAAACGGAAAAAAGGTAAAGCTCCCTCGTCGACAGTTCAGTTTATAGCAGTATTAATGGTAAGGTCGTCGCTCTTCCTGCCTCGGGTTGCAACGAATCCGTTGGCGTTAACGGTAGTCTTTACTACGGAGCTAGAACCTGCGAACTGGAAGTTGAGGGAACAGTTAATTCAGAAGACAGGGTTGACGCGGAGGAAGTCGGACAATTAGAAAACGGGAGTGGCGGGAAGGTCAGCACAGGCTAGTCTCCGTGACACTGTCTTTCCACTCTCATGGTTTTCCCAATAGTTTCAACCGGGGGAGGCGATAAGATAGAACCTTAAGCTTCTCCGCCCGGGATTTCGGGCGTTCGTTTCCCCATTATCCGCCGTGGCTAAATCTCGTCCTCCCAAAGCCAAAGCCAAAGCCGTCTCCGGTAGTCCCGACCGCCTCCGTGAACTGATTCGGGAAGAACGCTTTCCCGCGGCGCTGGCGGAACTGGATAAAATCCGGCGCGCCGACCCCGACTTTCAGCCCCCCATGTCGGAGGCGGAGCTGTGGTCTTTCCGGGGTCAGATGGAATTGGACGAAAATCAGTGGCGAGCGGCGGAAAGTTCCTTTCGTCAAGCGATCAAACTGGGAGGCAAGAGCGAGTGTTATTATTTCGCCGCCAAAGCTCTTCTGAGTCTCAATCGCTTGGACAGCGCCGTCGTTCTGTTGAAAGAGGCTTTTGAGGCGGATAAGTTAACAAAGGAGTTTGACCTTTGCTATCCCAAACTCCTCCTGATGAAGGAAGACGGCGCCGCGGTGGCGGAGTTGCTGGAGCGATACCCCCAACGGTTTGACGCCGACGCGCGTCATTGGTTAGAAGGATCTTTGGCGTTTTTGGACGGTCGGAAGGAGGAGGCCCTGACCCATTTCACCGCTGTCGCTCGGGATCTGACCCCCGGGGATCACTCCTATATCTGGGAGATTTTTGGGTTGCATCAATTGGGGCGCTACGACGAAGCGGCCCGGATGGAAATGGAATTAGAGCCTAGCCCCGAGCCGGGGCAACCGCAACGGCGGGCTCTCACCTACGGGGAGCACGAGTGTTTACAGTGCTTTGCCCTGTTCCATTGGCTCCGTCAGGGAGAAACGCCCTTAAACGAGTTGCTGGTGGTGGACGGTTATCCCCTGGTGGACGAACTGTGGGACGCGCTGTGCGTCCTTAACGGCCTTCAATATCGGCGCTACATCTTGGCGGCCCAGTATTTTTTGCAGTTGGACAATTCTCTCCGGCGTCTGCCGGAGCTTCAGGAAATTCGGGAATCTCTGTTCCTGCTGGCGGGGGAAGAGGCCAAGGGAATGGACGCGGATAAAATGGCGCAGAAGTATTGGCTAGAGGCGTGGAACGACAAGACCTTTAATCTTCAGTTAGCCGTTAATTTGGCCAAAATCCTTAAATTTAACGAGGCCTGGCCCGAGCGCCAACGGGTTTTGACTCGTTTAGTTAAGTGGCTAGAGGAGGAAGGAAAACAGAATCCCCGAGACTGGCCCCCCGACTTGCTTAACCATACCTTAGCCCATGTGCATTGTTGGCTGGCTGACAACGCCCTCAGATCTGGGCGCCATCGGTTGTTTATCGATGAACTGCAACGGGCCGAGCGCCGTTGTCCCCAGTCCCCGGAAGTGATCGGTTATCGAGGTATTTTTGCCTACCTAGAGGACGAGTATGAAAAAGCGATTTCCCTCCTGACCGCGGCGCTGGAGGCTGGAACCGAAAGCTATTCCATTTACTCTTGTCTGGAAGGACTACTGGAGGAATTAAAGCGGGAGCCGGAATTAGCGGCTATGCGAACTCGCTTTGGACCCCGTTTTGGAGAAGCTCTGCCGGAAGCAGAGCCCTTTGAACCCTGGGAATTGGCGCTGGCGAGTCTGTCCTATGAATTTCTTCTCTTTACCTTGGAAATGGAGGAGGCATTAACCCCGCCTCTCCGGGTTTGCCAACTCTTTACCGAGGCGGTTGCAGGGAACCCTAACCCCGACGGCAAGGTTTCTGTGAATCAAACTCAGGCGAAGCGGACCTGGAACGCCTATCTGAAAACCCTGACTCCGGCGGAGCAAGCGCCTTGTCTGGAGGCTATCGGCGCTTGTCTGTGTCTGTTTGCTAAACGAGAAAAAGGACTGGCGGCGCTGATCAAAGAATACTTACAGCAGCTTAGTCAACTCATCAGTCAAGTTCCCTCCGCCCAGATCAGTTATTTGGCGTTACTGGCGCTAAAGGAGAAAAAATTGCCCAAGGTGATCGGCGCCGTTAAGAGTTATCTGGACAGCCAACCCCAGCGAGCCGACGCCCTCGCCCGTCTGCAACTACGCTACCGGCGCTACGCTGAATGGCGCTACCTGTCTCTGTTTCTTCCCCTACTAGAGGAGGCCCGTCAGAAGGAACCACAGAATCCCCTCCTCCTGCTGGCGCTGGCCACCGCCTATTTCCCCTCCTCCGAGGGCTACGCTCAGCGACAACAAGAGAGCTTTGAACTGGCTCGGCGCCTCCAGAGCGCCGAAGCCCTCCTAGCCTGCCGTCAGGAAGAGTACCTCCAGCGCCATCGTCAGAACCAAGACCTCATGCTCCGGGCTAGCCGACTGAACGAAGACGAGCCGGAACTGACGGAAGCGTTCTTCAAAGACATGATTGCGCGGATGTTGGGAGACGAAGTTTCCGAGGAGGAGATTGAGCGGCGTCTGCCGGAGTTGATGAATATCTTTTTGGAGGAAATGGGTGAGGACGAGGATGAGCCGGAAGAACGGTCTTCCTCCGGCTCCAACGATTTCTTTGATCCCTTCGCCCGGGGCCGGAAAAAGCGGCGCCGTTAAAGCCTGAAACCTTTCTCCGTCCGCCACCCATTGATATCCCCCTGGACAGTCAGCGCCCCGTCGCCGTTAATGTCGGCGGTGGGGTCAACAAATTTGCTTAGGATTTCCTGAGACTTGGCTTGGTTTAAAGCGCCGAGGTCGGCGACGTTGACAACCCCGTCGTAATTAATATCGGCGTTGAAGGTAGAGCGCCCGAGGAGGGTAATGCCAATGGCTGAGTTATTCTGGGCGTCGCTAAAAACCGTGACGGCCCCGCTCAGGTTTTCTCCGGCGGCGCCGGGCTTATAGGTTAAATTAACCCGTTGACGAGCGCCGGGATTGAGCAAAATATCATCGACCACCCCAAAAGCGTCGAGGACATAACTCACCCCCGGCTGGTTGACACCTAGGGCATAACTGACGACTCCTAGCACGTTGGCGGTAATGTCAATCTCGCTAACCCGTAAAATGCCGTTACCGCTGTTAGAAATCTCAAAGTATTTGCCGGTATCGGCGCCGTTAGGACGCACCAGATCGCTGTCGGCGTAGTTCTCACGGAACTGGGAAAGGGGAGTAGTAAAGCGAATGATCTCGTCAGTGTTGCCTCCGAAGTTATTGATGATGGTAATCGCGCCGAAACCGAGATCGGCTTCCTGCAAAGGGTTGAACGGCGTCGCCGCAATCACCAAGCCCGACTCGGAGCCAAGCCCCCCGGAACCGGCGCCGCTCAGGTCGGCGGTGGTTCCAAAGCCCGTGCTGTTATCGGCGTATTCAGTCAAGGTCA
>JAYKIZ010000058.1:0-3720 GCA_035285965.1 Cyanobacteriota bacterium
GCGCCGTCTTTGGCCCGGAGGCGGTGCTCGGAGCTGTAAAAATCCGTTTCCCGATTAAAGTGCGCTTGCAGTCGCGCCGCCACTTGGGGCCAATCCTCCGGGTGAACCCGCTCGATCCATTCCTCCACCCGTCCTGGGATTTCCGCTTCCCCGTAGCCCAGCATCGCTTTCCAGCGGGGGGAGAAAAAAACCGTATTATTCTCCACGTCCCAGTCCCAGATGCCGTCGTTGGAGCCGGCCAGCGCCACTTGCCAGCGTTCTTCGCTTTTGGCCAAGGCTTGGGTTCTCTCCTGCACTTGACGCTCTAAGGTTTGATTTAACTGTTGCAGTTGCAGTTGAGCCTGCCGGCGCTCGGAAATATCCCGACTGACGCAGAGCAAAACGGCGCCGTCCTCCCAGGGCATAACCTGACAACTAATTTCCACCGGAAAAATAGAGCCGTCGGCCCGCAGGTGGTGGGTCTCAAAGGTATAGGGCAAGGCTCGGTCATGGTTAAAAAAGGCTTGCAAACGGCTCCGCAGTTGTCCCTGGCTATACTGCATATCCCAATCCGTTATTTTTTGTAGCGCCGGGCTGTGGGGGGGATAGCCCAACATGCGATAAAAACTCGGGCTAGCTTCCACCAGATTGCCCCCCCGATCCACCAGATGAATACCGTCTAGAACGGTTTGAAAAATAGCCTCTCGCTTGCGGTGCTCTTGACTGAGTTGAAGCTCTAGGGCCTTGCGCTCCGTGATATCTTCGGCGATGCCGCAGACCCGATAGACTTGGCCGCCTTCGTCCTTAACGGGAAAACAACGGTCTAAAATCCAACGCTCCGTCCCGTCCGGGCGCCGAATCCGGTATTCGGTGGCGGTCTGTCGCCCCTGCCGTTGGGCTTGGTACGCCTCTAGGGCGAGGGGCTGGTCCTCCGGGCGCAGGGCGTCGAGGTAGGAGCGGGGATTGGCGTATAAACTGGCGCAGGAACGTTGCCAAATTTTTTCGTACTGGGGGCCGAGATAGAGAATTTGGTTGGTTTGGATATCGGTGAGGTAAAAAACCTGCTCGATATTGGCCGCCAGTTGCCGGAAGCGTTGTTCGCTCTCCGCTAGGGAGCGCAGAGCTTCTTCCTTGGCGGATTTATTTTGGAAAACCTGCTCTAAAAGGTTGCTGTCCCCCAGCGCCAGCGCCGTGTTTTGGAGGCGGAGGGTATGGGTTAACTGACGATTTTGCCACTCTAGCCACTGAATTTTCTCGCTTTCCAGTTGGGAGACCTGGGTTTGCAACACCTGGGTCAGTTCGTAGAGTTCCCCCGGATCTAGCGCCTGAAGTAAACTTTGGGGGGTTAAATAGCCGAGGGGCCGTCCCTGGGCGTCTAGGACGGGCAAATGACTCAAGCGCCGCTCCCGTAGGAGGGCTAAAACGCTCCCCGGCTCCTGGAGTTGCTCTAGGGTAACGGAGATCAGCGGCGCGCTCATGATTGCCTTGGCCCGCAGTTCCTCCGGCGCCGAAGTCTGGGACAACTGGCGAAGCAGATCGGTTTCGGTGATGATCCCCCCCAGGCGCTCCGTTTCCCAAACCAACAGACAGGGCGGCCCCCCGTCGGCGCCGCTAGCGGCCAAGGCGTTGACGACGTCGGCCCAACTCGCCTGGGAGTCCACGCAAATCAGGGGCTGGGTCATCAGCGCCCTTTGCAGATTCAGTGAGCCGGAAGCGGGTTGGGTCATGGGACGCAAGGAGGTCGAATTAAGCCGGCGTCTGCGAAGACTCGAACTCTAAACGAAAAATGGACTTTTGAGGCTCGTTATCCTCTAGGGTTAATCGCCCTCCGTGAAGCGCCGTAATCCATTGACAAAAGATGAGACCTAGACTTAGCTCTTCGGCGTTCGCTAAAGCGTCGCCGAGGGAAAAGGGCGTTTCCAATTTCTTGGCAATGACTTCTCCCCAGCCGACTCCTTGGGTTTGGGCTTCTAGGGTTAACCCGCCGTCTGTCCGGCGCTGGAGGTTGAGTTTGATTTGACTGTCCGTCGGGGCAGAACGAATCAAGTAGCTGAGTAGATTGTCTACCATGTGAGCGATCAACGTTTTGTCTCCCGTCACTAAATACTTTAGCTCTTCCGGGGCAATTAAACTCAGATTCACTCGATAGGTTTCCGCGATATTTTGAAACTCCGCCACCGCTTTTTCGAGAATTTTTCTGAGATCGAAGGCGGTGAAAGGCGGCTCTAATTCTTCTCCTTCTTTTTGGGATAAAAGCAGTAAATCATTCATCAAGATGGATAAATGCCGACAATTAGCGTAAATTTGCTCGATGTTATGGTGCTGTTTTTCCGTTAAGTTACTCAGTTTCAGCATTTCCGTAGAGAGAAGAATACTACTGAGGGGATCTCGTAAATCCCCCGCGATTCGGGCCCCTAAAAGTCGCCGGGTCTCCAGCTCCGCTTGCAGGCGGTCGTAGTGATCCTTGAGACGAAGCAGGGAACGGGCCCGGGCCCGGAGTTCGAGGGGATTGACCGGTTTGCTGATAAAGTCGTCGGCGCCGGACTGGAGACAAAAGGCCATTTCCTCCCGGTCGCTGAGCGCCGTCACCATGGCCACGGGGATAAAGGGCCAACGGGGGTCGTTTTTGATGCGGCTACAAACCTCCACCCCGTCCATCTCCGGCATCATCACGTCCAACAGGACTAAATCCACGGGGGTTTGGGCCATTAGCTCTAGGGCCTGGGGGCCGCTGGACGCGTAATACAAAGTCGGCGCTTCGTGGGCAAAAATATCCACAATCACGTCAAAATTACTTGGGTTATCGTCCACCACTAAAATTGTCGGCATGAGGCGCTTCTCCTCTCAATCAGAATCCTTATGTTTACCTTAACGCTTTTTTGAAGATCATTATCCGTCGGGAGATAAAGAGCTTTGCTCCTGAAGTAAGAGAGCGCCGCCACTCTTTCCCAACGCCTCAACTTCGGGATCGGTCAAAGATTACGGGTATTTTCTTAGCGATTTAGTATTTTTACCCAGAGTCTACTTAAAACTAGGCAGTATTTTTTCGGTGGCGCGGAGCTTTTTCTCATCTTGCTCGGTTTCAATAGCTTTGAATAGCGGCTCTCCGTGAGGCGGGTGGTCAGGGAGCCAATTAGCCAGAACCCTTGCTGGATAGGCTTTTCTGCGTTACCATCCAAGTTAAAACTGTATAAAAAGCTACAGTTTCTCGCCCAATCCCCGGAGAGCCGTCCCGGTTTTGGAGTAGGTGGCGTTTACGTCTCGCTTGAAAATGCTATATATCAAAGATGGTTAACTCATTAAAGAAAGCATCTAGTCGCTTGTATCGAACAAAATACAATAAAACAGATAGGCGCTTATGGAGTCCATCGTATTTTGCGAGTTCGGTTGGTGGCGCACCACTTGAAATCCTTAAATCTTACTATTCGGGAACAAAAAAAGCCGTCCTAAAGGACGGGGCTTTAGACCCATTTTTTTGATAAGCTGGGGCCGTCTATCAGTTTTCCCACCCCTCTTTAATATGCCGGAATTATTTTCTAATACGGTAGCTCTCTCGCGACTGCAATTTGCGCTGACGGCTATTTTTCATATGCTCTGGCCAGTCCTCACCACCGGCATGGCCATTTATCTGGTGGTGATTGAAGGGTTATGGCTCAAAACCAAAAATCTGGATTACTATCGCCACGCCCGTTTTTGGTCAAAGCTCTACGTGCTCAATTTCGGCATCGGTGTGGCCTCCGG
>JAYKIZ010000059.1:0-3272 GCA_035285965.1 Cyanobacteriota bacterium
TCCCTTTGAGCGGCGCTGAGCGCCGAAGGGTCTAGTCCGTCCCGCTCAAGAATTTGTCGAAACGTATAGTCCACCATAAATTGTTGCACCGCCACAGGGCGATAGGCGTCGAAGAGCCGCAGTTTCCACCCCGATTTTTCTTGGCTTAAGGCTGACTGCGCTTGGGACAGCGCCGCTAGGACGCCGGAGCGAAGAACGTAGGGCGACTGCCCCCCATAGTCGGCACCGAGTTGTTGGTAAGGGGGGGGAAAAGTCAGTTGAACCAGGGGGCAATCGATGGGAACCAGGGGTTCGCCGCAGTCTTGGATGGGAATTTGTAGATAGGGCTTGGCGCTCACGGAAACTCTCAAAGATTTAGCGATTATCCTACATGGAGAATAGGGCTGGGATGACCTGAATCTAGGACGAAAAGCCCGCTTCCCTCTAGGGACATTAAGAGCGGGTATGGCCTTGGGGTTTGAGTCGGTTAGGATTGCAGAGGCCCTCTATGACCGCGATATGCTTTCCTCTCTCTTTCCTTGGCTTTTAGCCCAGATCCCCCTAGCGCCGATTCCCATTCCAGTGACGCCGCCGCCCATACTCGCGCCAGTGCCGCCGCCGGCTATGGAGGGGGTTCCCCAGGAAATTCGAGTTTCCCAACCCGTGCGTCCCCTACCGGGGGGGTTAGACCAGATACCTGTATTGAATAGCAATAACCCAGAACTTATTTTCAACGAAGGGATTATCCTCTCCACCTTTCCCTCCATCGGTATGGGTAGTCCCTACGCCCACTTAAACTACGCCTTCCGGGGGCGTTTTGACGTTTTCGCCCACCATGTCGTTCAGGCCTCTCCGGAGGGGCGGACGCTTTATCTAGCCATTTTGCTTTTTAACGACGGTAAGGGGCCAGCCCAAGTCGATATTCTTCAGGGAGCGAGTTCTCTGACTTCCCCTGACGCCCTGTTTATCGATCTACCGCCTCAGGTAGAGAATCCCCAAGGCTCCCTTTTTTCGGGGCCGGGCAGTCGAGTAACGGGGGATGTGCTTCGGGGGAAACGTTACCCCGCGTTCCCGCCTCAGATCTCCATTCCTCCGGGACAAAGCTATCTCCTGATTAACCAACCCCTGCCAGTGAACTACCGCCCCGACCCTGCCGTTCCGCCCCCCCTAAAATTGCCCCGTAATGGCTTTTCCGGCTATTGGCGCTTGCAAACGAACCAGCCCCTTTTCGGCGCCAGTCTAGCGATGTACGCCCCGAGGGATAGTGGAGGACAAGAGCGTCCCCCCACCTTAGCGGAATGGCAAACATTACTGCAAACCAGCGCCTTAATGACCCCGAGAGACCGGATTCCCCGCAATAGCCAACGGCGGATCTACAGCCGCGTAGCCGGAGTCTCCCAGGGATCGGTCTGGCGGGCGACCCTCGCCGACGCCGGTAGTCAACAGTTGC
The DNA here is from genome assembly GCA_035285965.1 of Cyanobacteriota bacterium. Taxonomy (GTDB): domain Bacteria; phylum Cyanobacteriota; class Cyanobacteriia; order Cyanobacteriales; family Microcystaceae; genus Synechocystis. Next base: position 1,430 of record JAYKIZ010000059.1, read on the forward strand.
GGATTCCCGGGCCGGGTCAAGCCTTTTCTTACCCCATTAGCACCTTAGAAGGCGGACGCCTAGGCACGGGTCAAAATCAATCGGCGCCGATGCTCAAACGCTATCCCGACACAGCCTACGAATCCCATGGCAACTACGGGGTGCAATACAGTCTAAATTTACCGCTTTATAATCCCACTAGTCGGCCCCAACGGGTTAGCCTGAGCATTGAAACCCCCCTCAAATTCAATGATCCGGCGCCGGAGTTGCGTTTTCTAGAGCCGACGGCTAAAAATGTCCATTTCCGGGGCACGGTTCAATTTCGTTACGCCGACGACCAAAAAACGCCTCAAAATCGCTATTTTCACCTCGTGCAACGACGGGGGCAACGGGGAGAAGATTTAATTACCCTTACCCTACAACCCGGAGAAACCCGGGCTGTGCAGGTGGATTTACTCTATCCTCCCGACGCGACGCCGCCCCAACTGCTGACCGTCCGCTCGGCGCTTTAGTCGCAACCAAAGCCTCGCACCCAGCGCCGGTTGAGGGCTAAATCGAGGAGGGAGCGGGCGGCGCCGAAACTGAGGACGCTTTCTAGGCAAATCCAAGCTAGAGAGGGGCCGGACTGGAGCGGATCGGTTAACGCCTGTAGATAACCGGCGCTCCGCACCAAAGCGAAGGCCAGAACCGCGCCGTCCCGTAGGTGGGGATTATCGTCGCCCCGGACAATGTAGCGATAGGTGACGCCGAAGAGAAAACCGCTCAGGAGGAAACCGGCGGCGCTCCAGAGGGTCGGCGCTTCCGCCGGAAAACGGAAAACGCTTTGGAGGGTAAGAGACAACCCGGCCGTTAACCCCAAAACCAGCGCCGCCAAAGCCCCGGCCTTCAACGACTCCAACCGTTCCCGAACCGTGATCTCCATCTACCTGAGTCCTGTGCAAACCGACCCCAATAGACCTATCATAGTTTTGCTATCGATTCCCCTTTGAGTCCGTCTTTAACACACGATTATGGATATTTTGACATTCGGTTGGGTCAGCGTCCTCGCCCTCTTCACCTGGTCCATCGCCATGGTGGTCTGGGGTCGCAACGGCTTCTAGTCCTAGGATCTCAATCACTGTGGACGCTACCGCAACGCCGTTATTAAACACGCTCTTTCTGGTCGCCCTAGTTCTCTTGGCGCTAGTCAGTGGCGGCATTCTTTACCTCACCGCCCTGGAATGGCGAGACCGGCGCCGTCAGGACCGGGATCGTAAGTTGGGGGGTTAGGGGTGCTCTTTCGTTGGGGGATGGTTTTTGTCCTAACCCTAGGCTTAGTTCTCGGTTTTCCTGTCCTCCAGGTCGGCGCCCAAGCCAGTCCAGAAATCTCTATCGTCGCGGCTGGGGACATCGCCTGCTCCCCCGATGATCCCGGTTTTAACGGTGGCAAGGGCCGGGGCGACCGTTGCCAGATGGCGGCCACCGCTAATTTAATTGCTCGGATCAAACCCCAGGCGGTTTTGGCGCTGGGAGATAACCAGTATGAACGGGGAGAACTGGATTTTTTCCGGCGCTCCTATGATTTGTCCTGGGGGAAATATAAAGCCATCACTTACCCCGTTCCGGGTAACCATGAATACTATACCCCCGGCGCCCAGGGCTACTACGACTATTTCGGCGCTCGGGCCGGCAAGCGAGATCAAGGCTATTATAGTTTTAATCTGGGGAACTGGCACTTGGTCGCTCTCAATTCCAATTGCGACGCCATCGGCGGTTGCGGCGCCGGCTCTCCCCAGGAAAAATGGTTAAAACGGGATCTTCAGACCAATAAAAAGACCTGTACCCTCGCCTTTTGGCACCATCCCCGCTTTTCCTCTGGAGTCCA
>JAYKIZ010000060.1:0-3262 GCA_035285965.1 Cyanobacteriota bacterium
TCGGCGCGCCTTTGGCTCTAAACAACGCCGGGGAAGCCTACGTCGTCTTTGGGAGCAAGAACGCCTATCAAAATTTGCGACCGGGTCAAAACGTTTTCAGCCTTGATCCCACCCTGACCGACACCCGGGACGACGACCAAGCCCAAACCTTTAATCTCAGTGCCGCGGAAGGGGATCTCTTCTTGCTAGATAGCCTCACCTTTGGCGCCTTGTCCTTCCAGGGCAATCAGATTTCCCTCGGCGCTGAATTGTTGGCCATCGTGGTGGATTACACGGGGAATCCGGTCACCGACTTAGGGGCTAATCCCCAATGGTTCGTTTCGATTTAGCCGTCCGGCGCTCCTAGACCTGCTATGCTGAGGAGCGGTCTTCTGTCAGATTTTGACCTTGTTTTCCTATGCCAGCCGCCTGGAACCGTCCCCACATCCTAGAACTGGCTTCCTGGCAACCCTGGGAATTTAATCTGGTTCTACAAACGGCTTCCAGTTTTCGGGAAGTCCTGGCGGGGCGCACCAAAAAAGTGCCGGCGCTTCAGGGGCAGGTGGTGACGAATCTGTTTTTTGAACCCTCCACCCGCACCCGCAGTAGCTTTGAGTTGGCCGCCAAGCGACTGTCGGCGGATGTGATGAACTTTACGCCGGGCAGTTCCTCCCTAACCAAGGGAGAAACCATTTTAGACACCGCTAAAACCTATCTGGCCATGGGCGCCGATATCTTAGTGATCCGCCACCAGCAAGCGGGAGTTCCTCAATTTATCGCCGACCAGATGGACGCTCTGCGGGCGGGCGTTAAGGTTCTCAACGCTGGGGACGGCCAACACGAACACCCCTCCCAGGGTCTCTTAGATTTGTTTACCATCGCCTCTCTCTACGACCCGGAAAACCCGCGGCTAGAAACGTTGCGGGGCAAAAAAATCGCCATTGTCGGCGATATTCTCCACTCTAGAGTCGCCCGCTCCAATTTCTGGGGGTTATTGGCCGCCGGGGCAGATCTGCATTTAGCGGCGCCGCCCACCCTCTTACCTAAAGCTTTTGGGGAACTGAGACCCCCTGATTCCTCGGGTTCTTTAACGCTTCACTGGACTCTAGAGCCGGCGCTGGAAAAGGCGGATTTGGTGATGACCCTGCGTTTGCAAAAAGAGCGTATGACCGCTCATCTTCTCACCAGCCTGAGAGAGTACCATCAAGCCTTTGGCTTAACCTCCGAGCGCCTGAAGGGTTGTCGAGAGGGCGTTAAAATTCTCCATCCGGGGCCGGTGAATCGAGGGGTAGAAATTAGCTCTGAATTAATGGACGATCCCCGCTTCAGCCTGATTCAAGACCAAGTGACCAGCGGCGTGGCGGTTCGTATGGCCCTCTTATATTTAATCGGCACCTACGGCGAGGAAACCCCGTGACTTGGGGCCGTCTCTACGGGATTAGCGTCGGCCCCGGCGACCCGGAACTCTTGACCCTAAAGGCGCTGAGGATTTTGCAAACCGTTCCCGTGGTGGCCTACCCCGCTGGGAAGGGGGGAAAACCGGGGGTAGCCGAGGCCATTATTCAACCCTATCTAGCGCCGGAACAGATTCGGTTGCCCCTCCGCTTTCCCTATGTTTTAGAGTCCGAAACCTTAGAACAGGCTTGGGAAGCGGCCGCGAGAAAAACCTCCGGTTATTTAGCCCAGGGGTTAGACGTGGGCTTTGCCTGCGAGGGTGACGGCGGCTTTTACGGCACCTTTAACTACTTGGCCCAGACATTAAGCCTAAACTACCCGGATCTGATCATTGAGCGCCTGCCGGGGGTGAGTTCCCCCTGGGCCGCCGCCGCCGCGTTAGGTCTGCCTTTAACCCTTCAGGATCAACGCCTGTTAATTCTGCCGGCGCTTTACCATGCCGACGACCTCGACGCGGCGCTGTCCCAGGCGGAAGTGGTGGTTTTGTTAAAAATCCGTCAGGTCTATCCCCAGGTCTGGCGCCGCTTAGCGGCGCTGGGTTTGTTGGAGCGAGCCTGGGTGATTGAATGGGCGACGACTCCCCGCCAGCAAATTTATCATCCTCTGACGGCTTACCCTGAGTTGACGCTGTCCTATTTCTCTCTACTTCTGATTCGCGCTTAAAACTGTCTCGACTAGGCTGGGGCGCTTTCGTTGCGATGGTCGAGACTTTGTGTATAATAGCGATACAAAATTTGACCCTTTCGGCCATGGAGCAACTACTTACCCAGGATCGGCCCCTAGCGGCGGTCTTTCGTCGTTTGGGCAACGAGGCTTTCCCCCCGGTGGTAGAATCCTTCGAGCGCAGTAAAACTATTTTTTTCCCCGGCGATCCTGCGGAACGGGTCTATTTTTTGCTCAAAGGCGCCGTTAAACTCTCTCGGGTCTATGAGGCGGGGGAGGAAATCACTGTGGCGCTCCTGCGGGAGAATAGCGTTTTCGGGGTCTTGTCCCTGATTACGGGCCAGCGCTCCGACCGTTTTTACCACGCCGTGGCTTTTACCCCCGTGCAACTCCTCTCGGCGCCGATTGAGCAGGTGGAGCAGGCGCTCAAGGAGCACCCGGATCTGTCGATGCTGATGCTCCAGGGCTTATCCTCCCGCATCTTGCAGACGGAAATGATGATCGAAACCTTAGCCCACCGGGATATGGGATCGCGGCTGGTGAGTTTTTTGCTGATTCTCTGCCGGGACTTTGGCATTCCCACCCCGGAGGGGATTCGCATTGACTTGAAACTCTCTCACCAGGCCATCGCCGAAGCCATCGGCTCCACCCGGGTAACGGTGACGCGTCTTTTGGGAGATCTCAGAGAAGGGGAGATGATTTCCATTTACAAGAAAAAAATCACCGTCCATAACCCTGTGGCGCTGAGTCAACAGTTTACCTAACCCGCATTTATGACCAGCGCCTATATTCTGGTTGCGGCGGTCTTAATCCTTGGGGGAGTGATCGCCGCCCTAGGGGATCGCCTGGGCAGTAAGGTGGGCAAGGCCCGTCTGCGGCTTTTTAACCTACGCCCCCGACAAACGGCGGTTCTGCTAACGGTTTTAACCGGAATTCTCATCGCCGCCTCCACCCTCGGCGTGTTATTCACCCTCAGTAAGTCTCTCCGGGAAGGGGTTTTTCGCTTAGACGATATTCTCAAACAACTGCGGTCGGCCCAAGCGGATTTAGACCGAGCCAGTCGAGATAAAAGCGCCATCGAAGCGGAACTGAAGGACGCCCGGCGCCGGCAGGCGGAAGTCCAGCAACGGAGTCGGGAAATTAACGCCAACTACGTTCAAGCCCT
>JAYKIZ010000061.1:0-4398 GCA_035285965.1 Cyanobacteriota bacterium
TCTGCTCGCTGGTGGTGCCCGCCAAAACGCAAACGGATTTGTTGGCTAACTGAGATAGGGATTGAACGCCGCTATCCTTTTTGACCATTAACCCCTGACCGTCGTAGAAATAGACCGGCCCCATATCCAACTTAACGGCGCTGTCCCGACTAACTGTCCAGGTCGTATTGCGGCTGAGCAGATCCACCTCTCCCGTTTGTACGGCGCTGAAACGCTCCTGGGCGCTTAACTGCCGAAATTCCACCTTGGCGCTGTCTTTAAAAATCGCCGAGGCTACCGCTCGACAGAAATCCGCGTCCATCCCAGCGTAGTCGCCGTTTTCGGAGACGAAGCTAAAGCCCGGCACTTCCCCGTTAACCCCGCAGATTAACTTGCCTCGATTTTTGACAATTTCTAACCGTCCCCCCGTTTCCTCCCCTTGGGGCGGCGCTGGACTACAGGCTCCCAAGGCTAATAATAAAAGACCGCCAATAGACCCTAATAAAAATCGCACGACTTCACCTTTAGATAGGAGACTTAGGCATTCTAGAGGATCCGCTAATCAGAAAACCCCTCCAGGGAAAAATGAGCCGGTATCCACAGAGGAGAAACTCATTAACCATTTCCTAAAAGCGAGTCCGCGCCTGGATCGCTTGGCTGAGTTTCCCTAAAACGTCTTCCACCCCCAAAGCGCCGAGTTCCCCGGCGAAGCGGGAGCGAATATTTAAGGTTTGGCCCTCGACCTCCTGGGCGCCAGCCACCGCCATGATAGGAATTTTCTGGGTTTCAGCGTTGCGGATCATTTTTCCTAGGCGGTCGCCGCTGGTATCCACTTCGGCTCGAATTCCCTGGGCTTGGAACTGTTGGACGACCTGGCGACAAAAGTCTAACTGGGCGTCGCTCACCGGGAGCAGGCGGACTTGGATCGGGGCTAACCAGAGGGGGAAATCCCCGGCGTATTCCTCGATCAAAATACCGATTAAACGTTCTAAAGAGCCAAAGGGCGCCCGGTGGATCATAACGGGGCGCTGACGGGTTCCCTCCGGGGTGATGTACTCTAAATCAAAACGTTCCGGCAGATTGTAGTCCACCTGCACAGTTCCCAGTTGCCATTCCCGTTCCAGGGCGTCCCGGAAAATAAAGTCCAGCTTCGGGCCGTAAAAGGCCGCTTCCCCCGGCGCTTCAAAGTACTCCATCCCTAGGGTTTGCACCGCCCGGCGGATAGCGCCCTCAGCTTTTTCCCAAGCCTCTTCGGCGCCGATATATTTATCCGATTCCGGGTCTCGGAAGGAGAGGCGGGCTTTGAAGTTCTTCAATTCCAGACTTTTAAAGACCGAGAGGATCAGATCCACCACGCTTAAAAATTCCTGATCCAACTGCTCCGGGGTGACAAACAAGTGGGAGTCGTCCACCGTAAAGCCCCGCACCCGCGTCAGTCCCCCCAGTTCCCCCGATTGCTCGTAGCGGTACACCGTGCCAAATTCCGCTAAACGCAGGGGCAGATCCCGATAGGAGCGCAGTTCGCTTTTATAAATCTGGATATGGAAAGGACAGTTCATGGGTTTGAGGACAAAACCCTGCTCCTGGGCCGCTTCCTCGGCGCTTTCCGCCATCATGGGAAACATATCTTCTTTATATTTCTGCCAGTGACCGGAAATTTTAAACAATTCCACCCGGCCAATGTGAGGCGTCGCCACCGGCAGGTAGCCTCGTTTAATCTGCTCCTGTTTGAGAAAATCCTCCAGCAAAGAGCGGACGATTGTTCCTTTGGGTGTCCAGAGGGGCAGTCCCGGCCCCACGGGATCGGCGAAGATAAAGAGTCCTAGCTCCTTGCCCAGTTTGCGGTGATCCCGTTTCAGCGCCTCTTCCTTCCGGCGCTGGTACTCCGCCAACTGCTCCGGCGTCTCCCAAGCGGTACCGTAGATCCGTTGTAGTTGTGCTTTACTGGAATCTCCCCGCCAATAGGCGCCGGCCACGCTTTCGAGGGCGATGGCCTTGGGGTTCAACTCTGAAGTGTTTTCTAAATGGGGGCCAGCGCAGAGGTCCCACCATTCTTCCCCGAGATGGTAAAGGGTAATCGGTTCGTGAATACTGTCAAGAATTTCTAGCTTGTAGGGTTCCCGAATCGTTTCAATGCGCTCTTGGGCTTCAGTCCGGGAGACCTCTTCCCGCAGAACTGGCAACTTGCGGTTAATGATCTTGACCATCTCCTTTTTAATGGCCTTGAGGTCGGCCTCGGTAAAGGGCTGATCAATATCGAAATCGTAGTAAAACCCCGTTTCCGTCCAGGGGCCGATGGTGACCTGAGCCTTGGGAAAAAGCTTCTGCACCGCCATGGCCATGACGTGGGAGGCGGTGTGGCGAATTTTCTTGAGCTGTTCCGATTCGCTAGTACGGGGTAAGGTAATCGCCATCGGCGCTGAGTTGACCATCGGGATTGGGAAAATGAGTCGCAAAAATTGGCGGTCTGCCGTTTATCATACCCAGCTTATCAGATGACCGATAGGGGACGGCGCCGAGGCAACCCAGAGTCCCGCCCGGCTTCCTGAGCGCCGTTCTGATTTGTTACAATCGATTAGAAAAATTTACAAAACTTAATCATTCCCCATGACCCTGAGCGCCCCCCTTTCCCCAGAGTTAAGCTACAGCCACGACGATTGGTTGCGGGGTTACGAGTCCCAGCCCCAGGAATTTGACTACTGGTTAGAGCCGGAGGACATTACGGGAACCGTTCCCGAGGGTTTGCGGGGCACCCTTTTTCGCAACGGGCCGGGACTGCTGGAGATTGGCGGACGCCCCATTCGTCATCCCTTCGACGGCGACGGTCTGGTGAGCGCCTTTACCTTTACCGGCGACGGTCTGGTTCATTTTCACAATCGCTTTGTTCGCACCCAGGGCTACGTGGAAGAACAGGCCGCGGGCAAAATGCTCTACCGGGGCGTCTTCGGCACCCAACCCCCCGGCGGTTGGCTAACCAACGCCTTTGATCTGCGTTTAAAGAATATTGCTAATACTAATATTGTCTACTGGGGCGGGAAACTACTGGCCCTCTGGGAAGCGGCCCAGCCCCACCGCCTCGATCCCCAAACATTGGAAACCTTGGGTTTAGACGACCTCGGGGGACGCCTGAGTCCGGGTCAAGCCTTCTCCGCCCATCCCCGCATTGATCCCCACTGCGACCTGGACGGGGGACAACCCTGCTTGGTGAATTTTTCCCTTAAAAGCGGCCCCAAAAGCGAAATTACTCTGCTGGAGTTTGACCCCCAGGGGCAGTTGATTCGCACCCACCAGCATCAGATTCCCGGTTTTTCGTTTATTCACGACTTCGCCATTACCCCTCACTACGCCCTCTTTTTACAAAATCAAGTCCGATTTAATCCCCTGCCCTATCTCTTCGGACTTCGCGGCGCCGGAGAATGCGTCCAGTTCCAAGCCGACCAGCCGGCCCGCCTAATCTTGATTCCCCGCCGTCCCCCCTACGGCGAGCCGATTATCCTCACGGTGGACGCCGGTTTTGTCTTCCACCACGCCAACGCTTGGGAGGAAGGGGACAAGGTTTACCTCGACTCCATCTGTTACGCCTCCCTGCCCCAAATTAATCCCGGTCAAGATTACAAACAGGTGAACTTTGCTGATTTAGATCCCGGTCAACTCTGGCGCTTTACGGTGGATTTAAGCGCCCAAACCGTCGAGCGCCGGCGTCTGTTGAGCCGCTGTTGCGAGTTTCCCGTCCTCCATCCCCAACAGGTGGGCCGCTCTTACCGTTACCTCTATAGCGGCGCCGCCCATGCCCCCATTGGCAACGCCCCTCTGCAAGCCGTTATTAAACTTGACCTCGAAACCGGCGCCGAGCAGAGCCATTCCTTTGCGCCCCAGGGCTTTAGCGGCGAGCCGATTTTTGTGCCCCGTCCCGAGAGTGAGGGGGAAGATCAGGGATGGCTCTTAGTTTTGAAATATAACAGCGCCGAGCATCGCTCCCAACTCATCATTCTAAACGCCGAGGATATTACTCAGGCCCCTCTAGCCACTTTGAGCCTCAAACACCATCTCCCTTACCCCCTCCACGGCTCTTGGTCTCCCCGGCGCTTTATTGAATGCTAGGAAAACACACACTCTTCTTTGCATGAAGTCCCGACAAAGGAAGTAGTCAAAAATACAGAAAGCCCCGCTTAAACGTTAAATAATCCATAAGCTTAAAGCGATCGCCATGGTTTGCTGTCTGGGTCGAGATCTGGGGGCGACGATAACCCTAATTCTCTGAACTATAGAGCATAAATGGCTTAGCGGACTTCAACTTATAACGTTTACAGATGTCAAATTCACTGCTGAACCGGAGGCTGTCTCCCCCGGCCTCTTCCTCTCCTCCCCGGTCGTCTAGCGGCGATTCTTTCTGGTCAGGTCTAGGGCGCTATATTTCCC
>JAYKIZ010000062.1:0-9048 GCA_035285965.1 Cyanobacteriota bacterium
TTAAAAAGCGGGAGACTATCCATTGGGGTTAGAGTTCCTAGAAACGGGAAAAGTTTACCCAAATCCTAGCAGAGCTTTAGGACTTGAACAAAAATTTTAACGGCGCCGACTGGCTTTGTCCGCCAGACGGGTCGGCTCCGGTAAGCGGTAACGGGTTAGACAATTCTGAGTCCAGCGTAGAGCCTCTTCTAAAGAGAGAAGATGGCCGACGGAAATATAGAGAGGGCGAACGTTAGTCCGAGAACGGAGAACGGCGCCGAGGGTTTCCGCCCTATCCATCAGGGGAACCCAAGCTCCCTTTTGGGGGGGGACGGGATCGTGGCGACCCGTTAATAGAGATTTGGCGACGCCGATGGTTGGTTTCGTCAACGCCAGACCGAGATGACAAGCGAGACCAAAGCGCCGGGGATGGGCGTAGCCCTGGCCGTCGCAGAGAATTAAATCCGGGTCGCAGTGGAGTTGTCGCCAAGCCTCTAGCAAGACGGGTAGTTCTCGAAAGGAGAGATAGCCGGGAATATAGGGAACCGTCAGGGGCAGTTGAGCCAGCGCCGTTTCCCGCACGGTTAGCTCCGGGTAATTCAACACCGCGATGGCGCCCTGGGCTAGGTTTGACCCCCGAGGAAAGGCGACGTCGGCGCCGGCGATCAGACGAGGACAAAAATTTTTCGGCGCTTGCCAAGTCAGTAAACGGCGCCCTTGCGCCTGAATCTCTTGGGCCTGGGACAGGGAAAAAGCGGCGCTGGAGTCGTAATTGCCGAACTCAGAGAACATATCGCTTGCCATTTCAGCGCCGATGGGGTAAAACTTAGGGTAACGAGTAGCAGGAAAGCCGCTTTTTTCGGAGAATGACCGTTGAGCCTAGTTGATGTTTCATTGCTGAATCCTGCTCAATTTTAAGGGTAGCTTTGCCTACCCGCAACTTATCAACGCAACCAATTTACTACAATAGCATAGGTTATGGTTCAAAAACTTGCCCAACCCATGGAGAAGTTTCAGCGCAAAATGGCTTCTTTAGTGGAAGCTAAAGCGATTAAACCCCAGGATAGACTTTGGAAATTGGCGCTTCTCTACGGGGAAGAGTGGGCCTTCTGGAAAAATGAATTGCAGGAATTTGGCTTTTCGATGCAAGATCCCATCGAAGCCGTTTTGCAAGTCGAAGTTTGGGAAGAGGCCGAGTAAAGAGTCTCTAGGGGAGCCAAAGGGGCGCGAAGCCCGCGGTCACTTCCTGAGGCGCCAGCCGCGGCGTGGATTGGGTTTGTCGCAACTCCGCTAGGGGCAATAGCCAGATCCTCGCCTCAGTCACGGCTTGCTGGGAGGGCGTTAAGACATCGTTAGCGCCGACGGGGGGAGCAATGGCCGCCTGATCTAACAGTAAAGCCGAACCGTCCGGCGCTAAGCTGAGCTGGGCGTCGGGATAATTGGGCAACGCTAGGAGAGACTGGGTTTTGCCAGTTTTGCGGTCGATGCGGATTAAAAAAGTTTCTTCTTGAAAATTTCCCTCCCCCTGATTAACCATCTCTGTTTTTAGACAATATAAATCCTGAGGTGGAATGGGGTCAAACTCGCAGGTTTGAACCGGGTAAACCGAGCGAAAAATAGCTTCAGTTTCCTGGGTCTGGCTATTTTTAATCACCAGAGAATAGGTGTAGTCATCGTTGATTTGAGTTAACAAAACCCCATTACCGTCCGGGGTAAAGGCCATGGCCCGTTCATAACCGCGCCAGAACTGGGAACCGCCGCCTTCGGGGGTCAGAGGCGCTATCCCGACTCCGTCTCCCTGACGGAAGGCCGCCTGAGTACCCCGAGGCGAGAGACGAAACTGCTCCGCTTTTACCCCAAGGGGGCGGGCGCTCCCATCCGGCTCTAGAATCCACAGCCCCCGATCCGTCGGATTTTGACGATTTTGGCGCAGGAGAGCGCCCCGCTCTCCCCGCGGAGCCAGGGCGATTTGTAGGGTGTCGTAGCCGTCTTCCGCCAGCAGGCGTTCTAGCCGTCCGGGAATTTCGGCGCTTTGTTGGGTTTTGTTATGATGCACGCCGGTGGTGACGGTAAAAAGCGCCAACTGGGGCTGACGTTCCCGGGGATCGGAGGCGATGAAGAGAACCCGGTCGCCCTGGGGATAAACTTGAAATTGACGAACCAGCAAATCCTTGGGAGTCAGAATCGTTTTTTGCAGTTTTTGGGGATCGGTGAGGTCAAATAAAATTAAACGCCCTCGTTCTTCTCCGTCAGTCCCAATATAAAAAAAGGAGCGGTTGCGGGCGCTGGCCAAGGACGTAAAATTTTCCAGTTCCCGAGGAGCCGCTCCCAACCCAGGCTGGAGTTGAATCTGATAGTTGACCCCGTATCGGGGGGTTTCCGTAAGGGAATAAAAGAGGCGCTTGCCCTGCCAACTCAACTGTCCCCCGAGATTGGGGGAAATTTTCCAGAGCTGGCTTAATCCTTGGCCATCGATGGGCTGATTAAAACCGAGGCTCAAAATCCGGTCCTGAGCGCCGATTTTTTTGTTTTGCCAGTTTGTATAGTTGACGCGCAGAGGAGCGGGACGCCCCCAGAGGAGCTCAAAACTAATTAGTCCCCCGAGCAGGGCGATGACCAAAAGCGCCGCCCCTTCAAAGCGGTTAACAGCGGGCAAGAGACGGCTTTTCATGGCGGCGGCGAAACGAGTCTTCGGGTTTAGTTTTCGGGTTTGAGCGACGGCAGTTTAATGTCTTTCGCCAGACCCAGAAATTCTAGAAGTTTAATGGTCATCCAGGTAATATCCACTTCCCACCAAGCTAAGCCGTGACGGGCCGAGTATTGGAAAGCGTGATGATTGTTGTGCCAACCTTCCCCAAAGGTGAGGAGGGCCACCCACCAACAGTTGCGAGAGTGGTCTTTCGAGTCGTGACTCACATAGCCGAATTTATGGGTGGCGCTGTTGACGAACCAGGTGAAGTGAAACACCAAAACTAAACGGAGAAAGATTCCCCAGATCACGCAGGGCCAACCGCCGATGGCGTAGAGAATTAACCCTAGAGTCACCTGAATCGGAATCATGAATTTTTGGAGGAATTGATACACCTTGTCGTCTTTAATGTCTTGGGTGTAACGGGGAATATCGCTATCGGCGGGAATGTTATAGAGCATCCAGCCTAAATGACTCCACCAAAAACCCCGGTTAGAGTCGTGGGGATCCTGGGCGGTGTCGGAATATTTGTGATGCATCCGATGAAGACCCACCCAATCGACAACGCCGCCTTCGCAGGCTAGCGTCCCGCAGAAAGCCAGAATATATTCTAGCCATTTCGGGGCGCTAAAACTACGGTGGGAAATGAGGCGATGGAAGCCGAGGGTGATGCCGACCCCCCCGGTAATCCAGTAGAGCAGGAGCGCAGCGCCGACGGCCTTCCAACTAAAAAATTGGGGTAAAAAAGCCAGTAAAGCTACGGCGTGGATGATCGTAAAGTAAACAATGACGCTCCAGGATGGGGTTAAATTATCCTTTGGCGCGTTAGGCAGGGCGACAGTCATGAAATACCTAAGAATAGAATAGGAAGGAGGAGAGTCTTGGGGACTCGATGCGGGGTCTTAAAAACTGTTATGAAAAAGTTTGTAAACAATCCAAGCGAAGAATTTTTTAAAAACGAGGGTTAAATGGTATTTACAAAGAGAACGATTGACATAACAGCCCTAAGAGACGTTCAATACTGATTTTAGGCGACGAATCTCCCTTATAAAGATAAAAAAAACTTATAAATAAAGACCTTAACCCTGTAGCATGAACTCCTTAGAATTAATCCGGGACGCCCAGAGCGCCCTTTCTCCAATCTTTTCGGAAATTGACGCAAAGGTCAAGGAGAACCTGGCTAAAGTTCTCGGCGCTTTTCGCAACCAGCGACTAGGAGTCCAGCACTTCGCGAGCGTCAGCGGCTACGGCCACAACGATCTCGGACGGGAAGTCCTCGACCGGGTTTTCGCTGAAGCGATGGGCGCCGAAGCCGCCGCGGTTCGGGTGCAGATGGTCTCCGGCACCCACGCCATCGCCTGCGCGCTCTACGGGGTTTTACGCCCTGGAGACGAGCTATTGGCGGTGGCCGGCGCGCCCTACGACACTTTGGAAGAGGTCATTGGCAAACGCGGCGCTGGGCAAGGCTCCTTGGCTGACTTTAACATTGATTACCGGGAATTGCCCTTAGCGCCGGGGGGAACTATCGACTGGGACGCCCTCAAAACAGCGATTCGCCCCCAAACCCGCCTGGTTTTGATCCAGCGCTCCTGCGGCTATAGTTGGCGCCCCAGCCTCTCCCTGGAGGAAATCGAGCGCGTCGTCCAGAGCGTTAAAGCCCAAAATCCCCGGACAGTTTGTTTTGTGGATAACTGCTACGGCGAATTTGTCGACCTGCGGGAACCGACGGCGGTGGGCGCCGATTTGTTGGCGGGGTCTTTAATTAAAAATCCGGGGGGAACTATTGTCGCGGCTGGGGGCTATCTGGCGGGAAGAGCCGATTTGGTAGAGGCCGCCACCTGTCGGCTGACGGCGCCGGGTATTGGCTCCGAAGGCGGCGCGACCTTTGACCAAAACCGTCTTTTGTTCCAGGGGCTTTTCCTCGCGCCCCAAATGGTGGGGGAGGCGCTGAAAGGCAGTCACCTCTTCGCCTACGTCTTTGACCGCTTGGGCTACCCCGTTAATCCCCCGCCCCTTGCGCCCCGCCGGGACGTGATTCAAGCCGTCCGCTTGGGTTCCCCGGAAAAATTAATCGCTGTCTGTAAAGCCATCCAATCCCGCTCTCCGGTGGGATCCTATTTAGATCCGGTTCCCGCCCAGACGCCGGGCTATGAAAGCGCCGTGGTGATGGCGGGGGGCACGTTTATCGACGGAAGCACTTCGGAGTTGTCCGCGGACGGCCCTCTGCGGGAACCCTATATTCTCTTTTGCCAAGGGGGAACCCATTGGACTCAAGCGGCGCTGGCGCTGGAGGAGATTTTGGAGGTTTTGGCTGGGGACTTTGAGCGTAGAACTAACAATGGGAACAGTTGGGGTTTAGGCGCATAGGTCAAATCTTCATTCAAAAAACGCAAACTAGCTATAGCATTTTCAAACGAGACGTAAACGCCAGCCACTCCAAAACTCGGACGGGTAAAAGGCTAGCAGGGACTTTGTCCATGACTCACATGTAAATGCGATAGCGGCTTGCAGATTGGTGAGAGCCAGAAATATTATCTTCTCTCTTAGGCAACCCGCCGAATGTAGGCAAAATTGACCGTAGGATGGATTAGCGAACAGAGGGAAACGTCCCCAGCAAAAAGGAAGGCCGAGGGAACCTCAAACCTTCCTACTTTTTAAAATTAAGTTTCAGCCGTTGAGGACTGACCTAGTTAGACAGATTGCGGCGCGCCGCGGCGGCTTCGTCGGGGTGAATGCCCAAACGGGTCAGGTTCAAGCGCCCTTTGGAATCGATTTCTCGCACTTTAACCACCACTTCGTCGCCCACGGCCACTTCGTCTTCTACTCGACCGACGCGACCTTCCGCTAGTTGGGAGATATGGATCATGCCCTCTTTACCGGGGAGCACTTCCACAAAAGCGCCGATCTGGATAATGCGCGTGACGCGGCCCACATACACTTCCCCTTCGTTAAGTTTGCGGGTCATGTTGTAGATGATCTGCCGGGCCCGTTCCGCCCGCTCCCCTTCGCTGGAGGCGATGGTAACGGTGCCGTCGTCGGCGATGTCGATCTTGCAACTGGTCTGCTCGGTGATGCCCTTGATGGTTTTACCGCCGGGGCCGATGACTAGACCGATTAACTCGGGGTCAATCTTCAGGGTCAACAAGCGGGGGGCAAAGGGAGAAAGCTCCGTGCGGGGACGCCCTAGCGTGGCCAGCATTTTTTCGAGGATATGGAGCCGGGCCGGTCGGGCCTGTTGGATGGCTTTGGCCACCACCTCCATGGGGAGACCGGTGATCTTCATATCCATTTGCAGCGCCGTGATACCGTTGTCGGTTCCAGCCACCTTAAAGTCCATGTCGCCGAGGAAATCTTCGATGCCCTGAATATCCGTCAGGATGCGCACCTCAGTCCCTTCCTTGATCAGACCCATGGCGGCGCCGCTGACAGGTTTACTGATAGGCACTCCGGCGTCCATCAGCGCCAGGGTCGAGCCGCAGACGGAACCCATAGAAGTGGAACCGTTGGAGGAAAGAACCTCGGACACCACCCGCACCACGTAGGGAAAACTTTCCTTGTGGGGCAGAACCGGAAGCATGGCCCGCTCCGCTAGGGCGCCGTGACCGATTTCCCGACGACCGGGGGAGCGCATGGGACGGGTTTCGCCCACGGAGTAGGGGGGGAAGTTGTAGTGATGGAGATAGCGTTTTTCGTCTTCGGGATGGAGGTCGTCCGCCAAATCCTGGGCGTCGCCGGGGGAGCCGAGGGTTGCCAGGGATAAGACTTGGGTTAAACCCCGGTTAAACAAGGCGCTACCGTGAACCCTGCGGGGCAGAACACCCACCATACAGCCAATGGGACGCACTTCGTCCAGTTTGCGGCCGTCCACCCGCACCCCGTCTTCCAAAATTTGCTGACGCATCAGCTTTTTGGTCAGGGACTTGTAGAGGGTATCGACGAGCTTGCCGTCTTCCGCGACCGCCGTCTTCACCGGGTCTTCTTCCGGCAATTCCGCCAGCGCCGCTAGAACTTGAGTTTCTTTAACTTCGTCCAGCGCAAGATCTCGTTTATCTTTACCGAGGTCGAATTGGGTGAGGATTTGGGCGATGGGCTTTTTGGCTCGCGCTTCGATAAACTGAGCCACCGCTTCATTTACTTGGGGCGGCGCTAGGGTGACTAATTCTAATCCGAGATCCGCCATCAACTCTTTTTGAGCCTTGATCAGATCCAATACCGCTTCATAGCCAAAATCAATGGCTTCGATGATGTCTTGCTCCGGCAGTTGATTAGCGCCGGCTTCCACCATTACCACCCCGTCGGGACTACCCGCCACGACGAGATCCAACTCGCCGTAGTTAATTTCCCGGTAGGTGGGGTTAATAATAAAATCGTCGCCGATTAAACCCACCCGCACCGCGGCCATGGGGCCGAAAAAGGGAATTTGCGCGAGAATCGCGGCGACGGAAGCGCCGGTGACCGCTAGCACATCCGGCGGCACATCCTCGTCCATGGAGAGGGTCGTGGCCACGACTTGCAGATCTTCCCGTAACCAATGGGGAAAGAGGGGACGGAGGGGACGGTCAATCAGACGGCTGATTAAGGTCGCCTTTTCGGGAGGACGGCCTTCCCTTCGGAGGAAGCCCCCTGGAATCCGACCCGCCGCGTAGAGTCGCTCTTCGTAATCAACGGTTAACGGGAGAAAATCGATCCCTTCCCTTGCTTTTGCGCGAGTCGCCGTTACTAGAACCGCTGTATCACCGGACTGGATGAGAACAGCGCCGCCCGCTTGGGGAGCTAACGTTCCGATTTTGAGTCGGATATCCCGTCCATCGAAGGATATTGACTTAACAAACTCTGCCATGTGGCTTGTGTTCCTTAATTTGTATGACGTTTCTTCTTCTAGAGAGACATCGTAGCGCCTTTGTTGATTCTTGGCTTCCTCGGCAAGGTCAGTCATGGTTCCAAACAAGGGGTTTGCAGGGTGCGTTACGCCTACGCCTAACACACCCTACCTTCTTGATATCTGTCATCTGGTATCTGATATCTGTCCCCGACGCCTAGTCTAAAAAGCCCATCAAGGCGGCGGGATCGTCGATTTCGTTGGAGGCCACGGGACGGTTGCCCATCACAGAATAGGTCTCGCTAATTTTCAGATGACTGAGGGCGATGGGGCGATTGCCGGAAATGGTCAGAGTGCCGCTCAGTTCCATGCCGCTAGCGCCGACGGGACGCACTCCGCCTACAGTGGTATAGGTGCTCACAACCTTCAGGTGACTGGCTTCGATGGGGCGATTGTTGGGCAAGCCGCCGTCGCCGGCCATGAGCTTTAGTCCGCCGACCGGTTGCGGCGCCGCCAGGGAGAGCGCCGAGGACTCTTCGGAAGTTTCCGGTTTGGCGCTGGGACGACGGCCCCGGGCCGCGGTTTTTTGGGCTTCAGTTTCAACTTCGGGGGCGGGAGTGGCGGGTTTTTCGGGGGTCATGGCAGAAGGCGCTCCTGGGACAATAGAGATATTGCTAGGGTCAGAACAACAAAGAGATCTGAAGATTTTTAAAATCCAGTTTAGGATTTAACGATACCCCGAAGGCGGGGGACCATCTATCAAAATCAATAATCTCCCCCATTATTCCAGACTATTGACCCCTGCCGTGTCTGAGCCTTCCCTTTTTCGCCTAGTTTCTCCCTTCCAACCCACCGGGGATCAACCGGCGGCTATCTCTGCCTTAACCCAATCCCTAGGGGCCAATCATCGGTTTCAGACCCTCCTCGGCGCTACGGGAACCGGGAAAACCTTCACCATGGCCGCGGTGATCGAACAAATGGGCCGACCCGCCCTAGTCCTCGCCCACAACAAAACCCTGGCGGCCCAACTCTGCAACGAACTGCGGCGCTTTTTTCCCCATAACGCCGTGGAGTACTTTATCAGTTACTACGACTACTACCAGCCGGAAGCCTATATTCCCGTCACGGACACCTATATTGAAAAAACGGCGTCCATTAACGAAGAAATCGACATGCTCCGCCACTCCGCCACCCGCTCCCTCTTCGAGCGCCGGGACGCGATTGTGGTGGCCTCCATTAGCTGTATTTACGGTTTGGGGATGCCCGCGGAGTACCTCAAGGCGTCTGTGCCTTTAAAGGTGGGGGTAGAAAAAGACCCTAGAGCTTTAATTCGAGAATTGGTCTCTGTCCAATACAGCCGCAACGACACAGAACTGCAACGGGGGCGCTTTCGCCTCAAGGGAGACGTGCTGGAAATTGTGCCGGCCTACGAAGACCGGGTGATTCGGGTGGAATTTTTTGGGGACGAGGTGGAAGCGATTCGCCTCCTAGACCCCCTGACGGGGAACATTTTGGAAAGTCTGGGGCAGTTAAATATTTATCCCGCCCGTCACTTTGTCAC
>JAYKIZ010000063.1:0-4454 GCA_035285965.1 Cyanobacteriota bacterium
GCTAAAAATTTCTCAATGGCTTGAATTTGGGCCTGTTGACATTCCCACAATTGAGTCTTAATTTCCTGATCCAGCTCCCTGAGATAGAGACTCAGATCCGCTGTTAATTGCTGATAAATCTGGGTCTTGGCCGCCGACAGATCCCAAACGGAGTAAAGGGGAACGGCTTGCCCGACCATCCCGCCCAGAATTAAACCGCCCAGGGCGCCCCAGGGCGGCAAAAGCCAGGCGCCCAGCGCCGCGCTTAACCCCCAACAAAACCAACGAAATCCCCGCAGACGCCAGGGCGGCGCCGGTAGGTTGGGGGGCCGTAGTTGGTAACCGGGAAAGGTCAACTGGGGGGTCAAAAAATAGGGCGGCGCTTGATAGCGCCGATAATCGGCCCAGAGATAGAGCGCTAGGGCAAGGGTTAACAGCGCCGTCAGGAGGCCGTAAAGATGGAGGGGAGAGGGCAATCCGGGCCAGTAGCCCCAGAGGGTTTCCGCGCCTAAGCCCACAGCGATATTGGCCAGAACGTAGAGGTATAAACAGGGGCGCCGGTAAAGGGTCTGCCGCCAACGGCGCTGGCGCTGGCGATAGAAACTCTGAAAAAGACCACTGAAAAAACGCTCTTCCCGCTCTAAGGTATGGTCAAGAACGGCGCTGAGATACTGTTGCAGGTGTTGATGAAAGCCTTGGAATTGCTGTTGAATGGGTTGGCGTAGGGCTTGCTTCAGCGCTTTGGGGGAGTGGCAGGCGTAAACGCAGGCGTAGATATTGCGCCGCAACACGGATTCAATTTCCTGGCGGTCTCCCTGATAATGGGCGAAGACGGTGGCGAAACTTTTTTCTAAACGGGTCGAGACCTGGAAGCTTTGCCCCAGTAGAGGCGTTAACGACGCCGGCTGGGGGGAGGAGATCCCAAGATGTTGGGCTAGTAGGGCGTAGGCGGCGCTGAGGAGGATAAATTTTAAGGGTTGGCGCTCCGGGAGTTGGGGATCTTGGGTCTGGCGCTGATACTGTCGTTGCAAAGCCGCAAGATCCCAAGCGCCTTCGAGTTCTAGTAGAGCGCAGGCCAGGGCGACGGATTGGGAGGATGGGGTCATTTCTCGTTTTGAGGGGCGGCGCTCCAAGCTCCGTCTTTTTGACGATAACAGATTGCGAAAACCAAGTTAGCAGATGAGGGCAACCGGGGCGGCGCTGGCTTGGGGACGGTAAAGTTTTGTTAAAGACACTTGCATGAAAAATTCCATCGAAATGTACATATAGCAGAACCTTCAAAACCGATGGCTAATTCTTTGAGATTGACTGTTTTTACCTTCAACAGGGCAAGTAAGAAGAGAGCAAGGATAGTCTTTATCTCGTACAGAGATACACGGTAAGTTTGGGAGAAGGGGCCGGGTGATACCCTGAGCGCAGTCGAAGGGGATGAGGGCAAACAGATCAGCGAATAAAGCCGTCAGATTGTAACAAAACCAATGCTTTACATTTACAAAACTTTATGCTAGCCTAGGAGGGCTAAGGGGAAATACGGGGATCTTCGCCCCGCCGGTCATCGTTTCAAGGTCGTCTTCCCTAGTTTTTAACAATAACTTTCTTGCGGATTCAGCCCATGTTGGTCATCTCAGTGTTGGCTTTAGTTCTTTCGGCGCTCGCGGCCTTCGCCTTCCTCCAAGTCAGAGAAGAAGCCGTTAAAGTGAGCCTCGCTTGCCTTTCCATCCTCGGCACCTTATGCACGCTCCTGCTGGCGCCCTGGTTTCTGAAGCTGTCCCTGGCGCTGATTCCCTTCGCCCTAGAGCGCCTTTATCGGTCTTCCCTCTTTTGGGATTAGGCTGATTTCCGCCGGGGCTAAAAATTCTTCGAGAGATTGAAAATTGACGCCTTCTCCTTGGGGAACGAGACTTTGCCGGTAGAATCTCGGCGGTTCCCCGCCTTCCCCGGCCACAAAGACTTTCGCCTGATGTCCTTGGCTTAACACTTCCCGGCGCTCCCGAGATTCGTAAGCGTAAATGATCAATAAATCCCCCGGTTGACAGAGTAACGCGGCGCCGCCGTTAGGGCAGATCTCGCCGCTCCCGACCCGGCCGGGGATAGCGTAGGTGGAAAAGCGCCGACCGTTGTTGAGATTAATAATATCGACTTCTTCTAGGGGCAAAATACCGACCTGATTTAATAACTCAGGGTCGATGGTAATACTGCCCACATAATTGACGTTAGCTTCTGTCACCCGCACTCGATGGAGCTTGGCGTGCATCAATCGAATCAGTCCCATGAGTCTTGTCCCGCGCGGTTAATCCCAAATCAAAAGCTTAAAATAACCCCTTTTTCTCGGCGCTCTCAAATAAGTCCCCAAGAATCCAGACCTAGATCTTACCAGCAATTCTCCAAAATGGAAGAATGGGGAAGCGCCGGGGGCGGATTGGGCTAAACTATTAGGGGTTTTTTCCGTTAACCCAGACCTTAATTTTTTTCCGACCCTGGTTTCATGACCGCCGCCCATCCCCTCAGCGCCCATCCCCAGGCGTTGGAGCAGTCCCTTAAATACTACTTTGGCTACGATACTTTTCGTCCCGGCCAGCGGGAGATTATCGAACAGGCCCTGCAAGGACGGGACGCGCTGATTATCATGCCCACCGGCGGCGGCAAATCTCTCTGTTTTCAACTGCCGGCGCTTCTGCAACCGGGGGTTACCTTGGTGGTCTCGCCCTTGATCGCCCTGATGCAGGACCAAGTGACGGCGCTGGCGGAGAACGGGGTCGGCGCCACTTTTTTGAATAGCACCCTCAACGGCAAGGAAACCCAGGAGCGGGTGGCGGCCATTTTAGCGGGAAAAATTAAGCTCCTCTACCTCGCGCCGGAACGGTTGCTGTCTTCCCATTTTCTCGAATTTTTAGAAACCCTTTCCCAAAAGGTGGGGGTGGCGTTTTTAGCCCTAGACGAAGCCCATTGCGTTTCCGAGTGGGGCCACGATTTTCGACCGGAGTACCGGCAACTGAGCCAAATCCGGCGTCGTTATCCCCAACTCCCCATCATGGCGCTGACGGCCACGGCCACGACAAGGGTGCGCCAGGACATTGTTCAACAGTTAAACCTCAAAAATCCCCATCTCCACGTTTCTAGTTTTAACCGTCCTAACCTTTACTACGAGGTGGTCACCGGCGCCGCGGATCGGTTTGGGCAACTCTTGGCCCGGGTGAAAAGCGCCCAGGGGTCGGGAATTATTTACTGCCTGAGTCGGAAAACGGTGGATCAGGTGACGGCGAGACTCCAGACGGAGGGGATCGCCGCTTTGCCCTACCACGCGGGGATGACGGATAAGGCTCGACAGGAAAATCAAACTCGGTTCATTTGTGACGACGTTCAGGTGATGGTGGCGACCATCGCCTTTGGTATGGGTATTAATAAGCCCGATGTTCGCTTTGTCATTCACTACAACTTACCCCGCAATTTAGAGAGCTATTATCAGGAAGCCGGACGGGCGGGACGGGACGGGGAAAAGGCGAGATGCACCTTATTTTTGAACTACGGCGATATTCGCAATTTAGAGTATTTCATTAAACAAAAAAGCAACCTCGAAGAACAACGGGTCGCTCACCACCAACTGCAACAGGTGCTCGAATACGCGGAGGCTACGGAATGTCGGCGCTCCGTGCAGTTAAGTTATTTTGGGGAATTTTTAAGCGGTAACTGTCGGCGCTGTGATAATTGTTTGGCGGATCATCCCTTGGAGGATTGGACGACGGAGGCGATGAAATTTCTTTCCTGCGTGGCTCGTTGTCGGGAGCGCTACGGCATGACCTATATTATTGAAGTTCTGCGGGGGGTTTCCAATCCAAAAATTCGGGAACGGGGTCATGATCAACTCTCCACCTATGGCATCGGCAAAGACCGCACTGGGGAAGAGTGGAAACAACTCGGGCGCTCTCTGCTCCGGCAAGGTTTTTTGGAGCAAAGCGCGGACGGTTATGGCATTTTAAAACTGAACGCTAAGAGCTGGGAGGTGATGCGGCGGGAGCAAACGGTGCGCCTAGTGGTTACGAAACCCCGGCAGAGCGGCGAGGATCTCAAACCCAAAGCCCGGGAAATTGAAGAACTTTATGAGTATCTCCGGCGCTTGCGTAAGCAGTTGGCCGATAAACAAGGAATTCCTCCCTATATGATTTTCGCCGACTCGACTCTGCGCCTCATGGCTCGCAGTCGCCCCAAAACTCCGGAGGAATTTCTCAAGGTTTCCGGCGTGGGTCAGCATAAACTTGATCAATATGGCAAAGAGTTTATCAGCGCCATCGGCGCTTATTTAGAAGATTTACCGATGAATAGATAATACCGCGGTCACCTCTCGGTTGTAAATAGACATATCCGAAAACCTAAAAGCCTCGCTATATAAAGGTTTCGGCCTTTCAGGACGGGGAGATTGAACGTCGAGAGAATGACGAGAGAATAAGGGTTTAAGCACACTTTTGCAATTTTGCGGT
>JAYKIZ010000064.1:0-3486 GCA_035285965.1 Cyanobacteriota bacterium
GCCAAACAAGGGCGAGACCGGCGCTTTCAGGCGATTCTGCCCCTGCGGGGCAAGATTCTCAACATCGAGAAAACCGACGACGCCAAGATTTATAAAAACACCGAAATTCAAGCCCTAATCACGGCGCTGGGATTGGGCATTAAGGGGGACGAGTTTGACGTCTCGCAACTGCGGTATCACCGCGTTGTCTTGATGACCGATGCCGACGTGGACGGCGCTCACATTCGCACTCTCTTGCTCACCTTCTTCTATCGCTACCAACGGGATCTGGTGGATCAGGGCTATATTTACATTGCCTGCCCCCCCTTGTACAAACTAGAGCGGGGCAAAAATCACTTCTACTGCTATTCCGACCGGGAACTGCAACAGCAAATCAGCCAATTTCCCGCCAACGCCAGCTACACCATCCAGCGCTTTAAGGGTTTGGGGGAAATGATGCCGGAACAACTTTGGGAAACGACCATGAACCCCGAGAGCCGCACCTTTAAACAAGTGCAAATCGAAGATGCCGCCGAAGCGGACCGGATCTTTACCGTCCTCATGGGCGACCGAGTGGCGCCGCGCCGGGAATTTATCGAAACCTTCGGCGCTAAGTTAAACCTAGCGGAGTTGGATATTTAGACGCTACTCCAGAGCGTGGACTTGGCTGAGGATATAGCGGAGACGGTCGTAGTCGTCCTTCAGCAACAGCCCCAGATGACGTCCCACGCGGATTAACCACTCCTGATCCAACCGCAATCCATAGACCGAGCGAATAGCCGCGGCGATCAACCCGTCCACCGGAGTGTCCGTCACTTGTAGGAGCATTCGTAAAAAATCCGGCGCTTCGGTAAACGCCGCGATTTCCTCGGGAGCGCACTGATAAACCGCCTGGTGGATCTGGGGCGGCCGGGGCGGCAGGTAATGGCGAATCACCGGCGCCGTTTTGCCCCGAGAGGAAGCGCCGCTGGTTTGGAAACCGAGGATGGCGACCCGAAATTCCGTTTTGAGCATGGCGAAGATTTGGGGTTGTTGCTCCCGCAATTCCTCTAGGGACAGCCCTAGCGCCCTAGCCCGGTGGAGGGAGTCAATCGGCGCCGTGGTCACAAAACTGACGACGCCAAAGATTAAATTGCCAGACTGTTCGTCCAGGGCCTTGACCCAACCGCCAAAGGGAGGAGTCAGAGGAAAACTTAGGTCGTCCGGCTCTAAGCACTGGGCTAAAAATCCCGTGGTGCTGGTCTCGATCACCTCGGCGATATATTCCGCGGGGCGCTGGTCAAAGGCGAAGGGGGCCATGGGGGTTGAAGGTCGCTCTAGAGGGAACCGGAAAAAGGGAAGTAACGACTACTGTAAAATAATCCCAACCTCCGTCTAAGTCCCGCCGCTATTCCCTTGACCTTCTCCGCTCCCCATCTGATCCGCTATCTCTTTCCCCTCTACGACCCGGAAGTTAAGGTTTGGTCTGGAGAGGCGAGATTGTTGCGAACCTTAACCTTCGCCTGGATGTTCATTGGTTTAATCGTTCTTTTTTCCGCCTCCTTCCCGGAATCCTTGGAAACTGGCGGCAACGGCTTGGGTATTGTCCTTAAACAGACGGCTTTTTTTTGGTTGGGGCTGAATTTATTTAATCTGATCGCCCGGCGCCCGCTCAAGACCCTATTTCAAATCGCGCCTTGGGGAGTCTTGATTGTCTGGGGCCTCATTCTAGCGACCAAAACCGGTCTGGGGGTAGAGATTAATGGCGCTAAACGTTGGTTGGCTTTGGGGCCCTTGCTCCTGCAACCCTCGGAGTTAATGAAGCCCTTTTTGGTGTTGCAAAGCGCCGCTATTTTCGGCAATTGGGTTAAACTGCCCTGGAAAGTTCGTCTCTTTTGGATCGGCGTTTTTGCCTTGGTCTTAGCGAGTATCCTGCTTCAACCCAACCTCAGCACCACGGCGCTCTGCGGGATGAGTCTTTGGTTAATTGCTCTGGCTTCCGGTTTGCCCTTTTCCTACCTAACGAGCGCGGCGCTTTTGGGACTCCTAGCGGCGCTGGCCAGTATTACCTTCAAGGAATACCAGCGCCAACGGATTATTTCCTTTTTAGACCCCTTCGACGACGCGAGGGGCGCCGGTTACCAACTGGTGCAAAGTCTCTACGCCATCGCCTCCGGGGGCGTAGCCGGCGCCGGTTACGGTCTCTCCCAGCAAAAGCTCTTTTATCTGCCGATTCAAACCACGGACTTTATCTTCGCCGTCTTTGCCGAGGAGTTCGGCCTCATGGGTTGTCTCGCCTTTTTAACCTTTTTGATGCTCTTCGCCAGCTTAGGCCTGCGGGTGGCGCTCCGCTGTCGCCATCGGGTCAAGCGACTGGTGGCGGTGGGGGGCGTGATTTTACTAGTGGGGCAATCTTTACTGAATATCGGCGTGGCCAGCGGCGCTCTGCCCACCACTGGTTTGCCCTTGCCCTTCTTTAGCTATGGCGGTAGCTCCTGTTTAGCCAGTTTACTGCTAGCGGGGTTAATCGTCCGGGTGGCTCGGGAGGGCAACAGCGCCGACGTGGTGACCCTGCCCGGAGATTCCGCCCCGGCGCCGAAGGCCGTTTAGGACGGCTCTTCCCCAGAAACGGTTAGGAAGGCTCTCCCCCTAAAACTCATCGATTGTTACCAAGCCGCCCTCTCTAAACTGAATGACTAACTCTTGCTCATCAAGAAGAGCAGTCCCAATCAAGGGTCGTCGCCCAGTCGCCAATACGCGAACATCTCGTTCAGCCCCGTCCCAAAAAATAGTTCCTTCATGAACGGGCAAAAAGACTGAACTATTATCTGCTAAATTGGCGGACAAATTATATAAGAATGGGAGCTTGAGTAAATTAACGGCTTCGGCTGGTAGGCAAAGATGATCTGTAAAACCCGTGTCGATAACAAACTCGATGGGGAAAGTCGCGCCATTGGGCAAAAGAAACGTTAGGGAGATAATGGCGTGTCGGTCAGTCACAATACCGGAAATCATTACTGACTCGCTCCATGACGCCGCTGAAAGAAGCCGCTACATTATAACCAATGCGGATGCCAAAGAGTCTGGCGTAGGGCGATTTTTTCTGAAGATTCTTAGCGGCTTGTAGGCCGGTTTGATCAATTTCATAGTCGCCTGTCTCAACATTAATGACGACCATTTTGCCTATATTTTCTTCTGTCTCAACCTTTTTGCGGATTCCTTTCTCATAGAGCTGGTAAGCCCGTTTTGCCACTTCTTCGGCGCTGAAGAGAATTGCTTGCATCGCTTGACTCCGATGAGGGTTGACCGCTACAAGCTCATGGTAGCGCAATTCCCTTGTTCCGTAAAAGAGTCCGCAAAATAGTTCAAAGATGTTTAAAGCCGTCATCTATCATCTCTCTCAGCGCCGGAATCAGGGACTGGGCCAGAGTAACGGGATCTACTCCTAAGACCGTCCGTCGCTCCGTTAACCCCAGCGCCGTCTCGGCGTGCCACACCGCCGCTAGGGCCCCCAGATCTTGCCAAGGA
>JAYKIZ010000065.1:0-7804 GCA_035285965.1 Cyanobacteriota bacterium
CGCCCGGCCAGAGTTCTAGTTCAATCTGGGCGTTTAACCCCGCAAAACCCTTGGCTAAAGCTGAGGGCACGAGGCGGTCTTGCTCTCCCCAAATGAGTAAAACCGGTTGGGAAAGTTGGGGCAAAACTGCGCGCGCCGGAGGGGAAAAGCCCGGTTGTCGGACGGAGTTAAAAAGTTGATAAAAGGCTTCCTCGGCGCCGATGTCCTGGGGCGGACGGCTGATGATGGCCACCAATTCTTCATCCACCGCGGTTTGGTCGCAGTAAGCTAAACCCGCCCAGGGACGAATCACCCCCGGCCGACGCACAAACCGAAAAAGAGTTTTCAACAACCAGGGCGGCGCTAACAGGGATTCGGCGCCGTTAGCCAACGATTGGAGCCAAGGCGGCAAGGCGGATTGTCTCAAGGACACATCCGGTAAACTGAGCATCACTAGGCCCGTTACCATTTCCGGGTATTGGTACGCCAGGGTCATGGCCACTAACGCGCCGATGGAATTGCCGACCACGACGACGGGAGCGCCGATGGTCTGTCGCCAAAATTCGTAAACTTGCTCCGCCCAGAGGTAGGCGCTGTAGGCCGTAGCCGCTTTGCGAGAGCCGCCAAAACCCAGCAAATCTAAGGCGTAAACTGAGGTTGACTCGCTCAAAGCGCCGATATTGCCCCGCCAATGCTCCAGGGAAACCCCAAAACCGTGGAGGAGAATTAGGGGCGGTAGAGAAGAAGGATTCGGGGGATGACGGAAGCAGTAACGAATCTGCCAGCCCCGCCAGAGCCAGTCCCGTTGAGCGCCGAGGCGCCGGCGCCAGGTTAAAGCCATGGGTTAACGGAGAGTAAACCAGAGGGAGCCGCCGTCGAGCCAGGGTTCCCTCGGGCCCGTCCAGTTTTGTAACAGGGTTGATTCGATGAAGGGTTTAAACTCCGGCAGAGTGGAGACAAATTTGGTCGGCATGAGGATTTGGACTTTTTCCTGGGCGCCGAGAAGGTAGGCGGCTAAAACATACTGCTCATTCCAGTACCAACTATCAAACATTTCCGGGTAATCGTAGGGCAGAACAATATCATGGAAATGGACGATGACGCCAGGTTTAAGCTGGGGAACAACTTCGAGGAGAAACACCGTCACATCGGAGTTCATAAAACAGCGGTGACTGCCGTCCATAAAAACAATGTCCCCCGGCTCTAGCTGGGAAAACAGGCTTAAATCCGCCGTTTCCAAACCCTGACGAATCACCTGGTCGCAGGCTTGATCAATGCCATAGCGGGGTTCGGGGTCAAGGGAAATAATCTGGGTCGTCAGGTTGTGGTCTCGTTTGGCCCGGGCGGCAAATAACGTCGTCACCCCGGAACCAATTTCCAGATAGGTTCGGGGTTTGTATTCCGTCATAAAATAATATAAAAAAGCCGAATCAATGGCGTTAATCGGGCCACCGAGCCAGCCCGGCTCCTGGGAAAAGCGCCCTTCAATGACGGGGTCAATTTTTTCCAAATAGGGCTGGAGTTGGACTAACTGTTGACACCGGCGCCAATACTCTTCTTGCTCCCCAGAAAAAAGCTTGACTAAACCCTGATGGGGGTTAGACTCCGTCCAGCGCCGGGTGTAATTGCGGGAAGGGGGATATTCTAAAGAAAGATAATAGCGTCCGGTAAAATCATTAAGGCGAGGAATCAAATTTTCCGGTTGCGCTAGAAGTTGAATGTTAGAGCTAATCCCTTCAATCGGCGCTAAATTCTGTCGAATCTCCCCCAGCGCCTGATCCAGCGCCGCATTAGTGACCGCGGTTTTATCGGCGATAATTTCTTCTAGTTCCGCTAGCCCCAAGGCCCGGTAACGAAGTTTTTTCAAGCTATTTTTCAAGGCGTTGAGGATCATCATTAAAACCAGTAATTGAACTCCCCCTTGTGGGGGCTTCGGTGTATGCAGATCTGGGCAGAAGACCGACTTTTAGGTTTTATAGCGGTTTGCAGACGGGTGAGAAAGACGTTTGTTTGCCCTCATCCCCCAGCCCCTTCTCCCAATTCTGGGAGAAGGGGAGCCAAAACCCTTTTTATATCTAGGTTTTAAGTCTCTCTCCCTCTTTGGGAGAGGGATTTAAGGGTGAGGGCAGACCGGGCAAGAATGTCCCTGAGTCGAGAGAATACCGCTAGATCTGACATCTGGTAACTGATAACTGATAACCGTCATCTGAAACTAGGCGCTCCAAATTTTTTGCAGAATCGTATCCGACGCGATGCGGTTCAGTTCCCCTGACGGCTCGGCGATTAGAATGAGCCGTTCTCCCGGCGGCGGGAGCCGTTGATTGTTTTGGGCCGATCCCACTAGAGCGATGGTGTAGGTTCCCACCGCCATGGCCAGATAAAGAGGAGCGCCTTCTGTGCAAACTACTAAATTAGCGCCGGCTAACAGCGCCGCCAACTTGCCGATGTCCTCCGGCCGACTGACCTTCAAGTCCCGTTGTCCCCGTTGAACCGCCTGGAGCCAAGTTTCCTCCGCCGGCCCCGCCACCAATAAAATCCCTAAATCCCCTTGGCGCTCTTGAATGCCGGCGATAACCCGTTGCCAGAGCGCCGGGGGGTAGGCCGGGGAGGCGGGAATGACAATATAGTTGCGACCCTGGAGGTCTAGGCGCTGTTGCTCCGCTTCGGCCCAAGCAATGTCTTCCTTCGGTAACGCCAAAGAGAGGGGAGGACAGGGGTCGGTAACGCCAAACCCCCGCAGGAGGTCGTGGTAAAAATAAGCGCGATACTGTTCCGGTCGGTAGGGCGCCGGATTCGAGAGCGTCCAAGACGCGCCGGTAGCGTAGCCCACCCGTTGAGGAATGCCATTCAGCCAGAGCAGGAGCGCCGTCCCCCAGCGAGTGTCGGCGCTGAGACTGGCTTCGTATTCCCGGTCCCGAATAATCCCCAATAAATTCAGATAATCCGCCAACCCGGCGCGGTCTTGAAAATCAAAGGTCAGGGTTTCCCGCACCCAGGGGCAGATCCGGTAAGCCGCCTTCGCTTGAGGCTCCACGAGCGCGTCGATGGTCGCCTGGGGATACTGGGCTTTGAGACTGGCTAGGGTGGGAAAAAAGAGCAGTTGCTCGGCGATTCCCCCAGGGACAAGGGCGATTAAGCGCATAGTTGGAACCGGTTTCAATGCTGAATTTGGGATTCAGTATAGTCATGTCTCCGCGTCCTTGCCTAGGGGTGGGAGCGGGCTTGATAGCGGCGTCGATCCTGGGCTATCCTGCCCCTAGTTTACTTCCCGCCAAGCGCGCGATAACGAATCGAGGTAACCCGCTATGACGGAAACACTGGTTGGAGATTGGCTCCTGGCGGGGCGATGGGGCGTTATTATCGCTTTGGGGCTACTGACCCTCCTCTGCGGGCTATGCTGCCGGTGCCTGTTGAAGATTCCCTCCTCCTATCGAGCCTACTATCAAGCGCCGCTCTGGTGGGGACTGCTGGGTAGTCTCGGGAGTTTACTTTTACAGAATTTAACGGACGAGCTTGCCGAGGTTAAAAAATTTTTTGCCCTCTTCTTGCGTTACGGAACCTGGCAAGCCTTGGCGATTTGCGTCCTCATGATCATGCTGTTTTTGGGCGATAAATGGCGCCGCTTTCCCGGTTTACGTCCCGGTTTAATCCTCCTACTGGGAGCGGAGGCGGCCGGGGTCGTCGGGCGCTATCGCCCGCGAGACTCCCTTTCTGTTTCCCTAGATTTGGCTCTGCTGGGGCTAGAAATTTTGGGCCTAGGCTTAATTGGCTTCGCCCTGCTGGGGCTTTATCGGGAATTGCGGACGGTGACTCGGGAGATGAAACGGCGCCGCTCTGAGGGTTCCCGCTCCGCTCAACTCGCTTCCCCGCCCTCGGAATCGGAAGGGAAATAGCGGGGTAAAGTGACGGTGAACTCGCTCCCCGCGCCGACTTGACTATGGACGGTAATCTGGCCGCCGTGCAACTCCACATAACGCTTGACAATATTTAACCCCAAGCCCGTGCCGCTGATCTCTTCCACATTGGCGCCGCGGTGAAAGGACTCAAAGACATAGGGTAAATCCTGGGGCGGAATGCCGATTCCTTGGTCGGCGACGGTAACAATCACTTGCTCCGCTGTCAGACGAACGTGAAAATCGACGCTTTGAACTCGGGGAGAATATTTGATAGCGTTGGAAAGAAGATTAACGAAAATAGGATATAAAATCCGAGCGTCTCCAGTCATATTGTCATTGTCTAAGGGGGCGTAATCTAAACGCCAGTGAATTTTATGGCTATAGTTGGTTTCCTCTTCCACTTCTTCCATCAAGCGCCGACAAAAGGGCGTCAAGTCAATCGGCGCTAGATGGAGCGCGATTTTGCCGGCGTCGAGACGGCTGAGAATGAGGACGTCTTCGATCATCTCCCGCATCCGCTGGGCGGACTCGATAATGCGCTGGAGGTAATGGCGTTTTCTCTCATCGCTCAGCTTGGCGTAGTAGCGCTCTAGAAATTCGGCGGCGCTGAGAATCACCGTTAAAGGCGTTCTAAACTCGTGGGAAGCCACGTCGATAAACTGACTTTTCAGCTGGGTTAACTCCCGCTCGGTTTCTAGCGCCCGGGCCGTTTCTTGCTCCGCCTGTTTACGCTCGCTAATATCCCGAAAAATACCCATCACTAAGGATTGCCCTTGAAAATGAATCACGCTAGCGGTAATATCTACGGGCAGAATTTCGCCAGTCTGGGTGATAATTTGGGTGTCCACACACTCGGCGTGACCATTATCCATAATTGTCCTAAAGGTCGCTAAATTTTCAGCTAGCGCCGCCGGGGGGTGAAGTTGGCTCATGTTCAAGCTCAACAAATGGGTTTTGTCGGCTTGAAAGAGAGACAAAGCTTTTTGGTTAACTTCGACAATCTGACCATCCAAATTGCAAATTAACAACGCGTCGCTAGCGCCTTCTAGGAGGGAACGGTAACGGAGTTCGCTTTCTTGCAGGGATTGGGTGCGCTCTTGCACGGTTTTCTCAAGGTCTTGATTGAGGCGCTCTAAGTTATCCTGAGCTTGTTTTTGTTGGGTAACGTCCTCCGCCATACAGAGGAGAAATCGGGCTTCGCCCTGGGCGTCGAGGAGAGGAATTTTACGAATGTGGAGGTAAAGGATTAATGGGGTTCCATCCTGAAATTTTTCAAACCGTTCCTGGGGCGCGTTAATCCATTCTCGTTTGAGGACGGCTTGACGGTCTTCCAGATCGTAGGCTTGAGCGTGTTCCGCCGAATAAAGATCAAAGACGGTTTTTCCCCAAGCCTCCTGGGCGGGAAGACCAAAAAGGCTTTCACAGGCGGGATTCCAGAGGATAATTTTGCCGAAATTATTCGGGGAGGCGTCCTTAACAAAGAGGGCGATGGGCAGATAATCTAAAATGGACTGGAGAAAGGTTTCCGTTTGGGCGAGAACCTCCGTCGTCGCGTTAACCCGCTGACCCAACTGTTGATTGAGCGCGTCAAGCTCTTGGATTTTTTGTTGTAATACTAACCCTAAAAAACCAATTTCATCTGGATGAAGAGGGGGTAACTCCCGGCGCTGGCCGTACTCGACTTGAGTTAAAAAGATTTGCAGTTTATGAAGAGGGGAAACAACCCTTTCGTAAAAAGCGAAATAAGCGGCTACCAGCGCCAAGCTGAGGCCGGTCAAAATTAAAAGTCCCGAGAAAAATAAGAAACGCTCGCCCCGGTTTTCTAAATTAGTCAAGTCTAGAACAACAACAATTAAACCAAAATTTTTCTGTTTAATAAATAAATTACTGTTAAAAGGAATAACTTTCAATCCTAAGGAAATATTACCTCGTCGGATAGTTTTAAATAAAGCGGTTCCCGACTCCGCCACCCTCGTCAAGCTAGGCTCACACTCGGGACGAACCGCCTGCCAAGTTTCTTTTGCTCGACTATCGTCGGGAGCGCCGATCAAGAGAGTGCCGTCGGGATTGATAATTTCAATTCGCGCCACATCGGCGAAGGTGGCGAAATTTTGCACGATTCTTTTAGTAATTGAATAGAGGGATTCACTTTCAATCAAATCTTCAGTGGCGTATTCAATCCCTCGGGCGATGGTTTCCGCTCGCTCGTCAATAATTTTTTTCTCCTCCAGACGCCAAAGTTGATGATTGCCCCAGAGTAGGGTTAGGCTCGAAATAATGAGAATAGAGCCTAAAATCAACAGCAACGTGGTCGCTAGGGGGGAGCGGAGGGGAGGACTTGCCATGACTTCAAGGCGGAAAGGGTAAAGGCGGGATCGACCTGAATGGCGTTCTTAAGATCTTTAGGATGGTTGGGGTCTCGTTCCGCTAGCGCGATGATTTTCTGAATTTTAGACGCTAGGGGGCGTTCATGGGAAAAGCGGTTAATGTTGAGGGAGAGGGTTCCTGCGATTAGCCCTTGATAATCGGCGGCAATCTCCGAGACCGGGCGCCCTTGTTTCTCCGCCAAAATTTCAAAAACCGCCCTTGGGCGCTGTTGAATCGCCTGCATCACATCCAGCCAGACCCAGATCAAGGAGCGGAATTCCTCTGGGCGTTTTTCTAAGACGCGAGCGTCCGCGGCCAACACGTCTATCACCAGACTATCAATTTGTCCCGTGTGATGAACAATTTTGCCGCCAATCTCCCGAGCCACTTCTCCCAGGAGCGGTTGCCAGAGGACAGCGCCGTCAATGGCGCCGGAGCGGAGATGCTGAACGGCGATCTCATTGGAAAGATTAAGAATTTCCAGATCCTGGGGCATTAGATCATAGGTCTGGAGCGCTTCCAACAGAATTAACTGATTGACGCTCCCCAACTTAGCCGCGACTCGCTTTCCCTTCAGATCCGCGACGCTCTGATAGGGAGGGCGGGCCACGATGCCGTCGGAGCCGTAGGAAATATTAGTCACCCAGAGGACGGCGGGATGGAGATCGTTCTCCTCTTGACAGAGTTGGAGTAGATCCCACAGGTTGGTAAAGGTCGCGTCCACTCCCTGCCGATAGAGAGCGCGGGTGGCGTCCTCTAAATTGTTGAACTCGATCAGGTCAGCCTCCAGGTTTCGCTGTTGCCAAAAGCCTAGGGCCTGGGCTGCGGAAATCACCTGATAGCCGATCCAATCATTAATGCCTATACGAAGGGGCCAGCGCCGGTCGCGGTGAAAGCAGGCGTTGGTCAAAAGACTGAGACCCGCGGCGGCGCTCGCTGTTTCTAGAAAGGCTCTCCGTTCCATGACAGGCGCCTAAATAATTTTCCCAGTAAAAATGCGGACGAAGAGACTCGAACTCTTACGCCAAAGACACTAGAACCTAAATCTAGCGCGTCTACCAATTCCGCCACGTCCGCAGATTTATTCATCTTACCGGATCGACGGCGCCGCGTCAAAGCCGGTTAAGACTGGAGGATCAGGAAAGCTAAACTCGCTAGACCGCAAGCGCCGAAGTAGAGACTTTTCTGGGGCCAGGGAAAATCGTGGATTAGCAATAGACCCAGAACATAAACGTCTAAAAAGACCCGGGCGTAATTAAGGTAGTAGTTCAAAATCAAGGAACTGGAGACTAGCGCCAAACCCAGATAGAGATGGAGAGCGATAGGCGCGCTCCGATTATGGCTAGGAAAGGTATAACAGCCCCAAATCCCTAGGGCAAAACCGCCTAAAAACAGCGCCCACATGAAGGCTTCGTAAAGATTGCTCGGAGTCAAACCGCCCTGGGCGAGACTGAGGAATTTAACTCCCATCCCCGCTAGGGGCCAGCCAAAATTGCCGCCCCCCTTGCCGCCGGGGAGTCCGAGACTGACAACATAAAGATTCCAGAGCAGAGCGGGAACCA
>JAYKIZ010000066.1:0-6300 GCA_035285965.1 Cyanobacteriota bacterium
GCTATGTAGTGGCGGACAATGGCGGTGTGCCGATTCCCGGCAACGTGCCCACCGGCGAAATCTTTCAGGGCTTGAATATGCAAGAGTATCGTTACACCCTCAACGCCGTTGCCAAAAAAGACCAAGCTCAAGCCTCCGCTACGGATCAGGTTATTACGAAAGCGCAATTGGTGGTGAAAGCGAGATTAATTCCTCTGTTTCAATTTGCCTCTTTCTACGCCAACGACTTAGAAATTCTGCCGGGGCCGGATATGACCCTCAGCGGGCCGGTACATACTAATAAAAGTCTCTTTTTAGGCGCTAACAATACGCTACGAATTAAGGGGCAGGTCACTGTTGCGAGTAATTTGTTCAACAAGCGTAAAAATGACAACAGCACCTACCCTGACGGTCGGGTCAAGATTGACAACCTCTTAGCGGTGGCCACTAATCTCCTCTTTGGGGGGACGGGGAGCGCTAACCCTACCACCAACGCTATGAATCCCGCCAATGTCGCCGCTACTTGGGGCAATCGCGTCAATCTGGGTATTCAGGCGCTCTCGATTCCCAAAATCAGCACCCTCGCCGCTAGCGGCGATTTTTACAATAAAGCTGATATTCGGTTGGAGTATCAACCCCAGGCGACGGCCAATACCACGGTGGCGACTTCTCCCAATCCAACCCTTGTTCCCTTCGCCATAACGGCCATTAAGCGGGACGCGGACGCTAACCCCACCTCCACAACGACCCTAACAGAAGGTCAACTGAGGAGTCTGCGGCAACCGGTGATGATCCCCGCCAGCTACGGTTTCTGTACGGCGGCCACGGCGGTCACTCCCGGCGTTACCCTGACAACGGCTCAACAAACCGCCGTGGCTAACGCCCTATATGTGGCGATGGTCTCCCAACCGGGAATTATGGCCTACCACAACAGCCATCCGGCCAGCGCCACTTTTGGCGCGACTAATTTGGCTTTAACCTCCGGCTTGAAAACGGCCTTAAACGCTCTAATCGACAGCGATCCGGCGCTCAGTGGTCTGAGTTCCAACAATAAAACAACGCTAAAGAACGCTTTAGGAAGCGCTAGCGCCACCCCTCAGGCCATCGCGGCCTTGGATAGTCGTTGCTTTGTCGGCGCTCCGCTTCAGGACAGCGGCCGCGACAAAACGAACAACGCTACCGGCCAATCTGACCATAAAGCCCCCTATCGTTTTTTCAACGACCGGGAAAATCGAGAAATGCGTTTACTACAAATTAACCTCGAAAGTCTCACCCTCTGGAACAAAGTCGGGCGCTATGTGACCTTTACCTCCGGCTCTGTTACCGACAATAACAGCGGCCAAGGCTACAGCGCCGATCAACTCCTCTTTAACACCGCTCCCGCGGACAACGCCGCGCCCTCCGGTTCTTTCCAACGATTAGGGCTGGCCGCGTCGGATGTCAGCAACGCCGGGCTGGTCATGCATGCCACGGTTAATCAAAGCTCCTATGCGTCCGCCGCCGGGAAAACCAGCCCCTACGGATTCGCGCTGATTAAAGCCCAGCAAATGCCCGGTTTAGCGGAAGTCGGCGCCACCTTAGATCCCACCGGCTTAACGGTCGTCAGCGACCAAGCTGTTTACGTCCAGGGCAACTACAACACCGTCAACTGGCAGCCTGCAAGCGTTCTGGCGGATTCCCTCAATGTCCTCTCCAGCGCCTGTCTAACCGCCAATGTCACGATTAACAAAAACGATGGTAAAAATTGCACTGGGGTTAGCGGCAATGAAGTCGCCGCCGACCCGACGACGGTGAACACGGCCTTTCTTTCCGGCACGGATATTACGACGTCAGGCAACTACAACGGCGGTCTGGAGAACTATCCCCGGTTTTCGGAAAACTGGAGCAATAAAACCCTGACCTACCAAGGCTCTTTTGTCAGCACCGGCACCCCGGAACATGTCAGCGGCACCTGGAGCAACCAAGCCTACGACGCGCCCCTCCGGGTTTGGGACTACGACACCCGCTTTAACCTTGCTAAAAACCTGCCGCCCCTGACTCCCCGCTTTGTCTTCCTGCGACAGGAGGCCTTTAGCCGCAGTTTCAACTAGCGGTTTTAACTGAGGGATTTACCCCAGACAAACCTCGGCGCCAAGCGGTCGCTGTCCCGGAGGGTTAAGGAATGAGGCTACAGCCGCAGTTAGCCATCGCCCTCGTCAATTTCTTGACTCTTGTACGCCCTATGAGGTACTTTCACCCTTTAGGCGCTGGCGCCCTTCGGATTTGAATAAAACGCTTACTTTTCTAATCTTCTCCCATGACCGCCCTTAATTCCAGCGCGCCGGTGCGGGTTGTGGCCAGGGTTCTGGCTCAGCCCGACAAAATCCCGATGGCGGGTAAAATTTTACAAACTTTAATGATTCAGAGCCGTCGAGAATCGGGCTGTCTCCAGTATGATGTGCTCCAGAACCGGGACGATCCCGCGGATTTCACCACGGTGGAACACTGGCAAGATCAAACCTGTTTAGACCGTCATTTCCAGACGCCCCACTTTCAAACCGCCGTCGCCCAACTGGCGGCGCTGCTCCAAGGGGAGGGCGATATTCGCTTCTACCGGTTGATTGAGGAAAACAACCCATGAAATACAAACTTCTGGGCCGTAGCGGCCTCAGGGTCTCGGAACTTTGTTTAGGGTGCGGCACTTTTGGCACCAATTGGGGCCCCTTGGGGTCTGATTTCGCCGAAAGCCAACGCATTTTTAACGCCTTTACGGAAGCGGGGGGCAATTTTATCGACACCTCCAACCGCTACCAGGAGAGCCAATCGGAGCAATTTTTGGGGGAATTGATCCACCCCGACCGGGACCGCTACGTTTTAGCGACCAAATATTCTCTCTTTGACGGCATGAGCGACGGCGCCGATCCCAACGGTTGCGGCAACCACCGTAAGAACCTTTTCCGCTCCGTGGAAGGTTCCCTCCAGCGCCTGAAAACGGACTATATCGACCTGCTCTGGATTCATATCGAGGATTTCACCACCCCTATTGACGAAATTCTGCGGGCGCTGAACGACCTCATCGCCCAGGGAAAAGTCCTCTACGCCGGCGCTTCTAACTTCCCCGCCTGGTGGCTGGCTCGGGCCAATACCATCGCCGAATTTCAGGGCTGGCATCCCTTTATCGCCACTCAGTTGGAATGGAGCTTGGTGGAGCGGTCGGCGGAGCCGGAGTTTATGCCCCTTTCGGCGGAGTTGGATATTGGGCTGGTCTCCTGGTCGGCGCTGGCGGGGGGCATGACCACCGGAAAATATAACCGACCAGTGGATCCCAATGAGTTATACCGTCTCAAGGACCACGTTGACCCGGAGCAAAACCTCTTTTGGAGCGCCGCCACCAAACGCAACTTGGCCATTATGGAAGAAGTGGTTAAAATCGCGGCAGAGGTCGGTCGCCCCTGCGCCCAGGTGAGTCTGCGCTGGTTGATGCAACAGCCGGTGGTCAATATTCCCGTTTTCTCGGCCCGCACCCTGGCCCAAGCCCAGGAAGACCTCGGCGCCTGCGAGTTTGAGTTGACCCCGGAGCAACTGCAAAAGCTGGATCAGGCCAGTCTGCCGGCGCTCAATTCCGTCTTGCCGGAAGTCGGCGCTTACCCCTACCCGATGTTGGAGTACGGTAGTCCGGCTCTGCCTAATTTCTACTCTCGGGCCCTATTGTTTGGGCAAGTGGAGTATAAAATTCTCAATCACCGTCGTAAGTTTCCCTATAAATACAATCCCTAATCTAAAGGAGACCTTAACCATGGGACACGCCCCTGACACCACCCTCGGTCGCATGTACAAAGAGCATATCCAACTTATTTTGGATAAGGACATTGACGGGCTTCTCAATCAATACTGCGAAGACGCGGTTTTGATCAGCAGTTTTCAGAAAACGCCCCTTTACTTCCGGGGTCATACGGAACTGCGGGAACATTTTCAGGGCATTTTGGGCATCGAAGGCCTGGAGGTGGATCTGGCCTTTTGGGCGGAAACGGAAGATCCCACAACCTTGATGGTGGTGGAAGGCATCACTATGACGGTGGGGGGCGAGAAAGCCCAGATGCGCTTCGCCGATAGCTGGGTTCTACGGGACGGCAAGATCGCCATTCACTTCGCCGGAATGGTGCAATACCCCGATGGTTCCTTGGCATGAAATCCTTACTCCTGAACAGATATCAGATATCAGATACCAGATATCAGGTGTCCCGATGGTTGTCTGGTATGAGGCCCTTATTCGTCGGGGGAGTCTTATTTCTTTCGGGGACGGCGCCGGTCTGGGGGGAGGCTCCTTCGGCTACGCTCAGGAGCCGGTCGGCTACGTTTGAAGATCGATCCGAGTTAATCAGTCGCGCCCTAGAAACGGCTCCGGCGACTTCGGTTTCCAGTTTGCGGGATGTGAGTCCCGAGGATTGGGCCTATCAGGCGCTCCAGTCTCTAGTGGAGCGGTACGGCTGTCTAGTGGGCTATCCAGACCAGACCTTCCGGGGGGAGCGGGCGCTGAGTCGTTGGGAGTTTGCGGCCGGGTTGAACGCTTGCCAAAACCGGATCGAGCAGTTGCTTCAGGAAAACGCGGCGGTTCTTCAGGAAGACCTCGACGCCCTCAAGCGCCTAGCTCAGGATTTCCAGACGGAATTAACGGCGCTGAATAGCCGGACGGATAACCTAGAGTCCCGTCTGTCTTACCTGGAAGATCACAGCTTTTCCACCACCACCAAACTAAACGGGCTGGTTAACTTCGTCCTCACCGGCACCACCGGGGATAGCGGCAACCAAATCGCTTTTCAGGAGCGGGCCCGATTAACCTTTAATACCAGCTTCACCGGGCGGGATCTCTTGGTCACCCGCTTTGCCGGGGGGAACAGTACCATTCCCTTTGTGGACGGGGGCACCAAGGAGGTGGTTCAAGCCAACCAGTGGTATGGAGATTTTAATAACTCCCTCTTTTTGGTCACGCTTTATTACCTCTTCCCCGTCAACGAGCGCCTGACCATGCTGGTAACCCCCAGCGGCGGCCTCCACGCCGACTATAACTATCCGCCGGTCAATCCCTACTTTGAGGACTTCAACGGCGGCACCACCACCCTTTCCACCTTCGCCCAACATAACCAAATCCTCAGTTTGGGGGGCGGCACGGGCGCGGCTTTTTCCTACCGGCTTACCGACTCCGTTACCCTAGGGGGCGGCTACTACGCCGGTTTGGGCAACAATCCCGAACAGGGGAGCGGCCTGTTTAACGGCACCTACTCCGCCGGCGCCAGTCTGCGCTGGCAGGCGACCCCCGGTCTCGCCCTCGGAGCCAACTACATCAACGGCTACTTTGTCCCCGGCGCTTTTGGCTTTAGCGACAACGCCACCTCCTTTGGTCTGCCGGCCTATAGCGGCACCGCCATCGCCAACGATACCCTTGCTCAATACGCAACCTCTACTAACGCCTACGGCGCTGAATTTTTCTGGCAGGTGAATCCCCAGTTCGGCGTCGGCGCTTGGTTAGGTTTTATCAACGCCAGGGCCATGGGGGGCGGTCAGGGAGAACTCTGGAATTACGCCCTTTCCTTTGTTTTCCCGGATTTGGGACAGGAAGGCAATTTAGGCGGGGTTATCTTCGGCGCTCAGCCCTACCTAGGTAGTTTATCCGGGGTGGAACCCTTTCCCAATTCTGTTCCCCTCCACGCCGAGGTCTTTTATCGCCACCAAATTAATCCCAATTTGTCCCTAACGCCGGGGGTCATCATTCACCCGGCGCCGAACCAGAACCAGAGTAACGACGGCATTGTCACCGCCACTCTGCGTTTAACTTTTAATTTTTAACCTCTCTATCTGGAGATTAACCATGAGTTTACAGATCTTTTCCCAGGTGGCGCTGACCTGCGCCGATCCCATCGCTACGGAAAAATTTTACTGTCAGTATTTCGGTTTTAAACGGGCCCGGGTGGCCAAATTGCCCGACGGCGACCAGATTGTCTTTATCAAAATGGCGGACTGCGCCTTTTACCTAGAGTTGTTTAAAGCCAAAGAACCGGCGCCGGTTCCCCCCCCCATTAACGACGGCCCCCAATATCCCGGCGTGCGTCAGTTAGCCTTTAAGGTCGCTGACGTGGACGCCAAGCTAGCGGAAATGGGAGACGCGGCTAAAATCACTCTCGGGCCTCTCAACTTTGACGACTATATCCCCGGCTGGCGCACGGTTTGGATCAGCGACCCCGACGGCAACATTGTGGAAATTAGCCAGGGTTTTACCGACGAGGAAAATCCCCCGGCGCTGGAGGCGTAGACGGCGCCGTCTCCCCCTTCCCTAGACTTCGACGC
>JAYKIZ010000067.1:0-4823 GCA_035285965.1 Cyanobacteriota bacterium
AGGAAGAAATTCGTCCCTACTTCCGCGAGCTTCCCCCTTCTCTCCTCCGCCTCGACGATTATTTTAATGATCTAGACGTCCAAAATTATCTGGAAACTTACTCCTTAACGCCGCCCCTGTCCTCCCCTTCGGAGCCTTCTCCTCGTCCCGCTATGGCGATTCCCCTCCCGACCTATTCCGACGACCTCCCCGAAAAACGCCTCCCCAGTCGGCGCCGCTCGGCTCGGCCTCGCGCTCAGTCTGTAACCGCGGCTTCGCGGGATTCTTCTTGGCGGGAGCGGCCCGGCCGTCCCCTCCAAACGGCGCTCGCGGACGGGGATAGTATTCGTTGGCCGGAAACTCCCGTCTCTCCGGCAGTCCCAAGCTCCGCCCTAGTCCCCGCGGCGCCGTCCCGTCGCAAGCGCCGGAAGAAGGCCGGCAAGGTGACCCTGAACCCCCTGCGATTCGGCTTATTTATTCTGGCCTTAGCCTTCCTAGTCGGTCTTGGGAGCCTCGCCTTGATTTATGGACGAAATTCGAGTCTGGGTCTAGAGCCGGATCCCCTAGAGATTGAACTCGCCGCTCCTCCCGTGGCAATTCCCGCCCCTCTAGAACGGACGCAAATTCTCCTGAGCGATCCCCAGCTGAGTCCGGCGGCGGCTCAGGATATTGTCGAGGTCTGGTTTCAGCAAAAAGCCGCCGCCTTCGGCCCCCAAAGAGATCTGGCCGCGCTAGACCAGATTTTAAGCGCCAATGAGTTGACGAAATGGCAAAGGCGAGCGCGGGAGAATCAAGACATTCGCCGCTACGACCACCAAGTCCAAATTCTCAGCCAGACGACCCAGCCCAACGATCCGACCCGGGGGGAGATTGTCGCCCAGGTCAAGGAAACTACTCGCTACGCCTCTAAGACTCAGCCTGAAAAAACTCTCCG
This sequence comes from Cyanobacteriota bacterium, assembly GCA_035285965.1. Taxonomy (GTDB): domain Bacteria; phylum Cyanobacteriota; class Cyanobacteriia; order Cyanobacteriales; family Microcystaceae; genus Synechocystis. Next base: position 914 of record JAYKIZ010000067.1, read on the forward strand.
TCAAGACGCCCAGGACTTAACGGTGCGCTACGAAGTGAACTATCAAAACGATCAATGGAAAATTACCGGGATTTCCGCTCGTTAGGCCGGGCGGCTTTTTCCCGCAATATGTCACAATAGGCAATTTAAACGCCCCGCACTGTCCTTTGGTCTATGTCCAGTCTGCTCCTCGGCGCTTTTTTGCCCCTCGATAGTCTCTTCTCCACCCAGGGCGTCATGGTGATGCTTTTGGGCGCCTACGCTCTGGCGATGTGGATGTTCCTGACCAGCGCCCCCAAGGTCTACACCATTATGGTCACGGATCTGGACTACGCCCGGCGCTTTTACGAGGGCTTGTTGGAACTCGCCGTCGCCGATGTGCCGCTCCACTATTACTACAACTACGAGCAGACCCTAGGAACGGCGGGGATGGACTCTTTTTATCTCGCTAGCCAAAACCCGGTCTTAGCGCCCAATCGTTATAGCGAGCGGGAAGGTCTTTGGTATCAGCTTAAAAAAAATACCCAACTTCACATCATTGGCGGCGCTAGCTACGGGGATAAAAATCGCCAGCGCCACGTTTGTTTTGACCATGATTGTCTAGAATTAATTTTCCTCCGGGTGCAGTCCCGGCGCCTCCGTCACAAACTCCGCAGTCGCAAGCCTCTCCAATTTTTGGTCAAGGATTACGACGAGCAAGTTCTAGAACTGGTGGAAATCAAAAATTAATGGCTGGCCCCTTGCTATTTCCGCCAGAACAAAGCTCGAGTCTTTCCCGGCGCTTGATGAGAATTGGCTTGGGAATGACGGCGATTTTTATCGTCGTCGCCCTGTTGGCGCCCCTGGCCCAGCGCCTCGGTTTGATCGCCGATCCCCAGGATCTCCTCAGTCGTTTCCCCCTGGAACCCCCTAATTGGGGCTGTTGGTTCGGGACGAATATCCGCGGCTACGACGTCTTTTCCCGCACCCTCTTCGGAACTCAAGCAGCCCTGCAAATCGTCCTCCTCTCCACTCTACTAGCGGTTTCGATCGGCGTCCCCCTGGGGATGATCAGCGCCTATTTGGGGGGACGGGTCGATAAGGCTCTTCTGTTTTTAATGGACACCCTCTACACCCTGCCGGGGTTATTGCTCTCCATTACCCTCGCTTTTATCCTCGGTCGGGGTTTGCTGAATGTGGCCGTCGCCGTGAGTATCGCCTACATTCCTCAGTACTACCGTCTGGTTCGGAATCAGACCGCCAGCGCCAAAATGGAACTGTACATTGAGGCCGCCCGGGCCCTCGGCGCTCCGCCCCGGCGGGTGCTGTCCCGCTACCTCTTTTTGAACGTGGTTCAAAGCGTGCCGGTTTTACTGACCCTCAACGCCGCCGACGCCATTCTGATTTTGGGCGGTCTAGGTTTCCTCGGTTTAGGTTTACCGGAAGAAACCCCGGAATGGGGCCACGCTCTCAAAGAAGCTCTACCGGATCTCTCCACCGGTATTTGGTGGACGACCCTCTTCCCCGGTTTGGCGTTAACCCTCCTGGTGGTCGGTTTATCCTTTATCGGCGAAGGGCTGAGCGATTGGCTCAATCCCCGCCGGCGCTAGGAGCCGATAAAGCCGTGGAGCACCCAGCCGATTACGAGACCGATACCCAACGCCCAGACCTGACCGGATTCGATAAAGTTTTTAAAGGCCTTTTGAAAATCCGCCATAATATCGATGGACTGGATTTTTGAGGCGTCTTGCCCCAGCAGATAAGCGCCGTCTAGAAGATTGTGGAGACTATCGTAGGCGCTGTGGCTCAGGGCCAGAAGGAAGGAATGATCTCCCCAGAGAGAAACCGCGTTGAAACCCCATAGAACGCTTTCCGTGATCATCGGCGCTTGCCCCTCGATAACTGTGATGGACTCTGATTCTAACGGTATTTGGCCCTAGGGAAAAACCTTGAATAAAAAAGGGATGCGCCCTAAGCGGATCCCTTCGACCGAGATTCCCCTAAAACGGGGGTAAAACGGGGCTATTATTCCTCGGGTTACTGGTTTTGACTCTGCTTATCAGTTTGGATATACAGAATCAAGAGGAAGACCGTAGGAACTAAAACGAATAAAATACTCGCCACAAAGCCCAGATTATTCACTTGCATGGCTTGACACCCTCGATATTAATTTTGGTTAATATCCTCCTAGGATAGCGCTCCGGGGAACTTCGAGGGATGGCCTGTCTCAGTCCGAGGCTCTCAATCCTAATCAAAGTAAAACAGGGTCACCAATTTCCGCTGTTGCTCCGCTTCCTCGCAGGTTTGCATCAGAGTATGGCTCTCATGGAAGGCAAAACAAATTAATTGCTGACACCGAGAAATAATTTCCCGATTGCAGAGCGCGCTGGCTTCTCCGAGGGCGAGATGGTCGTTTTCCGGGCTTTCTACCAAATGGATGACCTGTTGCAGTTGCTCCTGGGATTCCCGAGGTTGACGCTCCAGACTTTGGGGCAGGATCACGGTTAATAGATTGGGATCGGCTCGCATAGCGCCTTTAATCGCGGCGGCGTTGGTGCCCGCGGCGCCGGAAGTGACTAAACGATTCCCCGCCAACACCAGGGCGTAACTCATCATTTCGATCAGGTGTTGATGGGTAATGGGGACGTGACGGGACCCCAAAAGGGCGATGCGTTTAGACCCCGTTTGCTGAATAGCGGCGAGTTCCTGCGCAAGGGTATCAAGGGTGGGAATATTGACGACCTGACTCAAAAGCGCTCTCTTGTTGTGGCTATGGTGAGCGAGGGCCATTGTAGCAAATCTCCGCCCTTCCGGCGCCGGCGCCGTTAAAAAACCCAGGGAAGTTTTAGGCGACCACCTCCCAGAAGTCTAACCCTTGGGAATCTAAACCGTTAATCGCCCCCCCGAGGCTGAGGATGGTTTCCAAATAGTCGATGGCTTCGGGGGTAATGATTTCTCCGGGAACAAGGACGGGAATCCCCGGCGGATAGGGGCAAAGAAGCCGAGTGTTGATCCGACCCGGCGCTTGAGCGCGGGCCACCTGTTCTCTCGGCGCCCAGAGCGCCTGACGGGGCGTTAAGGCGAATTCTGTCAAGGGCAGAGTCAAGTTAGGGAGGATCAGCGCCGCCGTTTTGGCGGAAGGGGCAAGGGATTTAAAAGCTTGCGTTAAAGCCGCGATATCCCCTTCGCAATTACCGAGGCTCAAGATAAACGTCAGTTGTCGTAGGGTGGGCAGTTCCGCGGTGACCTGAAACTTCTGACGCAAGAGATCATCGATTTCAAAACCTGTTAAACCCCAGGCGGAGACGTCCACCGTTAAGCGACTGGGGTCTAGGGAGTGAAAACCGGGGCGGGGTTCGGGAATCTGGAGGCATTTTAAGCCGGGGATAGCATTCAATGCTCGCCGAGCGGACTGAGCTAACTTGAGAGTCCGTTCCATTAAGGCGGCGCCGTCGCGTTGCAGTTGACTTCGAGCGCCGTCGAGGGAGGCGAGAAGGAGGGCGTTAGGACTCGTCGATTGAAGAAGTTGTAGAGCCTGACTTAACCGTTGGGGCGAAACTCTAAACCCTTGCAGATGGAGCAGGGCCGCCTGGGAGAGGGCCCCCAAGGTTTTATGGGCGGATTGAACGACAACGTCGGCGCCCTGCTGAAGCGCGCTGGGGGGAAAATCGGGATGAAAACCGAGATGGGCGCCGTGGGCCCCGTCCGCGATTAGGGGCAAGCCCTGGGCATGGGTTAACTCGGCAATTTTTTTCAGATCGCCGCCAATGCCTTGGTAAGTGGGGCTTAGCGCCAAAACCGCCTTGGCGTCGGGGTGGGCTGCTAGGGCCTTTGCTAAGGTCGCCGGGGTGAAACTCCCCGCCAGATCCCATTCTGGGTCAACCTCCGGCGCTAGAAAAATCGGCTCGGCGCCGGCTAAAATCACGCCCGCTAGGGCGCTGCTGTGGCTGTT
>JAYKIZ010000068.1:0-2875 GCA_035285965.1 Cyanobacteriota bacterium
TAGGCGAGCTTTATCGGCAAACTCAGGACGAGGAAATGCTCAAGGCGGCGGCGGCTAGTTTGGGGGTAGAGGTCGAGGCGTTGCGGGGTTGGCTGGAGGGGTCGGCGGCGGCGATTGATCCCCCCTAATCCCTATTTCGGCGCCGGCTCTAGCCCCCTAAATCCCCCAATTCTGGGGGACTTTGAACTCAGAAAAGCTCCGAACTCCCCCCAAAGTTGGGGGGCTGGGGGGGCGAAACCAGATTACTCTAAAGCGCCAGCGCCGCTAAGCCTAAATAACGGATCCCCTGGGGAGAGACCTCAAACCGACAGGGCAAGATTTCGACGCCCAGTTTTAGCGCCTCCCGCAGGAGTTGCCCATAGCGGGGATCGTAGGCGTCGCCGGGGGCAAAAGTCTCGCAGTCGCCCCGATTGATGAAGTACAGCATCACCGCCCGGCGCTGAGGTAAAAGCGCCGTCAACTCCCGCAGGTGTTTTTGTCCCCGCTCGGTGACGGTGTCGGGAAAGAGCGCCTGGGAATCCCCCCGCAGGGTCGTATTTTTCACCTCCAGATAAATTTCCGGCGCCTGGGGCCCCCGGAGCACAAAATCCACCCGACTCTTACTATCGGCCCCGTAGGGGACTTCGCTTTGGATGTCCGTGTATTGACCCGCTAGGGGCGGGAGCGCCTGGTTCAGCAACATTTGTTTAACGACCTTATTGGGCAAGCCCGTGTTAATGCCCACCCAGGCGCCTTCCACCTGAATCATCTCCCAAGTGTAAGCCAACTTACGTTTGGGATTATCGCTGGCGGAGAGGTAAACCGGAGCGCCGACCTCACAGACCCCCGTCATGGGGCCGGTGTTAGGACAATGGGCCGTGACCACGGCGCCGTCCTCTAGCTCAATATCCGCAAAAAAGCGTTTATAGCGCCGGAGGAGGACGCCGGGAATTAAAGTGGGGTAGGCGTAAACAAAGGTCATGGGGGAAGGTTACGGCGCCGTTTTTGCCGCCGTGTTTTGACCCGGTTGCCCCTGTTGGACGAGAATTTCCTGCTTGAGAATTTCGTAGGCCTTGGCGTATTGGGGATCGGCGGTGGTGCCGATTTTATCCCGACTCTTTTGCAGTTCTTTCCGTTGGGCGTCCGTCAGTTCGATGATGATGTCCGGCTCAATGCCGTGTTTATTAATATCCCGACCGCTGGGGGTCAGGTACTTAGCGATGGTAACCGCTAGGCCGGAGCCGTCTCCCAGTTCCCGCACAGATTGTACCAGCCCCTTGCCGAAGGTTTTGGTGCCGACCAATTTGGCCCGCTTCTGATCCTGAAGCGCGCCGGAAACAATTTCGCTGGCGCTGGCGGAGCCGCCGTCCACCAGAATCACCAGGGGTTTGTCCGTCAAGTTTTGCTGATTGGCGCTTTGTTGCTCCACCTCGCCCCGACGGTCAACGGTGGAGACAATCTTGCCTTCCTTGAGCCAATAGCGGGTAATGTCGATGCTGGTGTAGAGTAAGCCGCCGGGATTGGAGCGTAGGTCTAAGATGTAGCCCTGGACACCCTTTTTCTCCAAATCCTCGATGGCGGTTTTCATTTCCTCCGCCGCCTGAGCGCTGAATTGGTTGAGACGAATGTAACCTACGGGGCCGACGGGGGTGGTTTTCACCTCCGCCCGCACGGGATGGATTTCAATGCGAGCCCGGGTGAGGGTGTAATCGATGGCTTTTTTCTCCCGCAGAATCGTCAGGGTAACGCTGGTGCCGGGTTTGCCCCGAATCAGCTTCACCGCGTCGTCCACTTCCATGCCCTTGGTGGATTTGCCGTCGATTTTAATAATTTCATCCTTGGCTAAAATACCGGCCCGATAGGCTGGGGTATCCTCGATCGGCGCCACCACCACCAGTTTTTTCGTCTCCTGATCCTGGGCCAGTTGAATCCCTACCCCCGTCAACTCCCCGGACGTGTCAATGCGCATGGCTTGGTATTCCGTCGGATCCATAAAGCGAGTGTAGGGATCGTCTAGGGTTTCTAACATCTCCCGAATGGCGACGTAGGCTTCTTCCGTATTTTTATAGTCTTTTTCTAGATAGGTCTTCCGAACAGCCCGCCAGTCTTCGCCGTTAAAGGTGCCGTCCACATAGGTGCGATTGACAATTTGCCAAACTTCGTCCACCAACTCCTTCGGGTTATCCTGAAAAAAGGCCTGGGAACGGGCTAACCGGAGTCCGACCCCGGTGACAGCCACCGTCGCCAAAAGTAGGGCTGTAGTACCGAGTATTAAGCCCCGTTTGTGTTTCGCCATAATCTTTACCCGCGGGAATTGTGAAGAATGATTAAAAAAATAAACTCGTTGGGCTGGAGAGAGTCAACGTAATCCAGTTATAACATTTCAGAGAAAGGGAACTCACACCACCCATGACGGAAGCCGTTGTGTCCGAATCGCTCAAAACCCGCCGCTCCCACCTTGATAGCCAGCGCCGTCGCCGGGGCCGCCAAACCCTGTGGCGCTTTTTTTGCCTCGGGGGATTTGTGAGCGCCCTGGTATGGGTCATGAGTTGGCCCGAGTGGACGATTCGGGAACAGAGCCAAATTCGTTTCCAGGGGCAGGAGCGCCTCTCGGAGCAGACCCTTTACCAAGCGCTTCCGCTCCAATTTCCTCAAGCTATCTGGCAACTTTCCGCTTCTCAATTAGCCCGGCGGATCGCCCAAAGTCCGGCGCTGGAAAGCGCCGAAGTTTCCCGGCAGTTATTTCCGGCCCAATTAACGGTCTATGTTCGGGAGCGCCAACCGGTGGCCGTCGCCCAACAAGGCGGAGTCAAAGGCTATTTGGATCAAGAGGGCGTCTTTATTCCAGCTAAGCTCTACAGCCGACCGGAAGCCCAAAAAAAATTGCCCCAAACCC
>JAYKIZ010000069.1:0-4027 GCA_035285965.1 Cyanobacteriota bacterium
TCTCCACTTTCTTTACGAACCGGTCGATGTTGAGCCTATGGAATCACTTGGCCCAAAATCCCGAGAATACCCCGGCGACTCTAGAAAACTACTGGGGTTATCAGGTCGCCTACTTTAGTTTCGGCGCGGCCAACCCCGACGGCGCCGAACACTTGCAAAGTCGGGGCAACCAGGTCTTTGGCTTCGAGGATTTACCCGCTAATCTGGGGGTCAGCGACTTTGACTTCAACGACGCCGTTTTCCAAATTACCTTTTTGGCTTAATACAGACCTAAAGCAGTTCTCGCGTGTCCGTCACCCGCCCCGTCACTGGAGCTTGACTGGCTCCGAGCCAGACACAATAGAGGCTTTCACCCCCGGCGCCGTAAGTTTAGCAAAAATTAATTCAATAATTTTTATGGATGCTACATTTTGATTACCCCCCATCGCCCTCTGGGGGAGTTGGCTCTCTCTCTAGGACAACCCCTATGACTTCCCTTGCCTTTCCCGTTTCCGACTTAATTGCGGGCTACGTCACCTTCTTCGACGCCGACGCCGATACCTTTGGCTTAAAAACTTCCGATGGTCGGGAGTTCAAAGCCAAAATCAGCGCCATGGCCTACGCCAAAATTATCCAAAACTTCGAGGAGGGTTACCCCGACGCCACCGGGACAATGCGCTCCATGCTGACGCCGGGGCGCTACCTCTTTACCTACGGCGTGTTTTACCCCGATAGCGAATTTTTTGACGTCAAACAAATCGTCTTTGCCGGCCGGGGCCCCCAGGACTACGTTTTTGAGAAACAAAACTGGTGGATTCAGCAAATTAACGCCCTGGGCAAATTTTATCTCAAGGCCCAATTCGGCGCCGGGCCGGTGGACTACCGCAACTACCGTACCAATATTTCCCTAACGGGGGAGCGGTCGGAGGTGAATTTCCGCCAAGAAACCGACACCATTTCCCGCCTTGTCTATGGTTTCGCCACCGCCTTTTTGATGACCGGGGACGACCGCTTCCTGGAAGGCGCCGAAAAAGGGACGGAGTACCTACGGGAGCACATGCGCTTTGTGGATGCGGACGAGGGCATCGTTTATTGGTACCACGGCATTGACGTCAACGGCGACCGGGAGGAAAAAATCTTCGCCTCGGAATTTGGGGACGACTACTACGCTATTCCCGCCTACGAGCAAATTTACGCCCTAGCGGGGCCGATCCAGACTTACCGATGCACCGGCGACCGCCGCATCCTTGACGACGCCGAAAAGACCATTAAGCTCTTTAACGACTTTCTTCTGGATAAATCGGAGTACGGCGGCTACTTTTCCCACCTGGATCCCATTACCCTCGACCCCCTCAGCGACGCCCTGGGGGACAATAAGGGCAAGAAGAACTGGAACTCCGTGGGGGATCACGCGCCGGCCTACTTGATTAATCTCTGGCTGGCCACCGGCAAACAGGAATACGCCGACATGCTGGAATACACCTTTGACACCATCGAGCGGCGCTTTCCCGACTACGAACACAGTCCCTTTGTTCAGGAACGTTTTTACCAAGATTGGAGTCCCGACACGACCTGGGGCTGGCAACAAAATCGGGCCGTGGCGGGGCATAACTTAAAAATCTCCTGGAACTTGATGCGGATGCAGAGTCTCAAGGGCAAGGATCAATACGTTAATCTCGCCTGTAAAATCGCCGACATTATGCCGGCGGCGGGGAGCGACCAACAGCGGGGCGGCTGGTACGACGTGGTGGAGCGCCTGCTGGGGCCAGGGGAAACGTTCCATCGTTTTGTCTGGCACGACCGCAAAGCTTGGTGGCAACAGGAGCAGGCGATTTTAGCCTATTACATTTTGAAGGGCTGTCTGGGGAACGAGGACTATCACCGTTTGGCCCGGGAGTCGGCGGCCTTCTATAACGCTTGGTTCCTAGATCTCGAAGCCGGGGGCATTTACTTCAACGTCCTGGCTAACGGTATCCCCTACCTGGCGGGAGGTAATGAGCGCAGTAAAGGCTCCCATTCTATGAGCGGCTACCATTCCTTTGAACTCTGCTACCTGGCCGCCACTTACACTAACTTGCTCATTACCAAGCAACCGATGGACTTCTACTTTAAGCCCATCCCCGGCGCTTTCCCTGACGATATTTTGCGGGTCTCTCCCGATATTTTGCCCCCCGGCAGTATCAAGATTGAGTCCTGCGAAATTGACGGCGCTCCCTATACGAATTTTGACGCCGCAGGGTTAACAGTGACGTTGCCGAAAACCAGCGAACGGGTCAAGGTGAAAGTCCGCATCGCCCCGGTTTAAGCCGGTTTGAACCCGCGCCTAGGGGCAGGAGGTTGATTTCGGCGCCGAGCGCCGGACTTCTAGCCCCTGGGTTTGGTAGCTCACCAGTTCGATTTGTCCCTGGGCGTTGAGAATCCAGCCCTGGGCGGGTTGGACATCTTTGCTGGAAATAGGGGTTGGAGTTGAGGAAGTCGGCGCCGAGGATTGGGACGCGACGGGTTCCACCAGGGGCGGCAGGGCTGGCTCTCCTTGAAAATCGTCTTCTAAAGTTGGGGGTAAACCGCCTTTGCCGGTTTGGGTCAGTTCGCTCTCCTTACCCCGCCGACAAACGTTTTGGGCGATGAGTTCATTGGGATCGGTAACGGTTTCCGGCAGTTGGGTTAAGCCCCGATTGGGATCCACCGCTTGATTAAGTTGCACCACCCCCGGCGCTCCAAATTCAGAACTGGCGTCAAAATTATTGGTTCCATTTCCCGCAATAGCCCGCCCTTCGCTGATGCCGAAAATGCCTAGGGCGTTAACGGTAATCTGTCCCCCAGCGCCGCGCACCGCCTTAGCGATAATATCGCTACCATCGGCGCCGGTGGCGGGGTTGGCCAGTAAAAATGGCGCGTCGATGGTGATATTACCCCCGTCCGCGTCGGCGTTAGCGGTGGCGGAAATGAGGCTTTCATTTTGTAATCTGAGCGTTAACAGATTACTGGCGGAGAGGTTAATATTAGCGCCGCTTTCTTGGTCGCTAGTTCCCGTTTCGGCGGTAATAGCGCTGCGGTCTAAGAGCAGATCTTTTGTCCGAATATCAATATTGCCCGCTTGTCCGGTTAAACTGCTAACGCTAATCCGGCTATTTTCAGTCAGGGTTAACGTATCTGTCGTTAACTCCAAATTCCCCGCCGTTCCCCCATCGGTCGCTTCCACCGTAATCCGCCCTTGGTTTTGCAGTCGCACCCGTTCGGCGCTGTTAATCAGAATTGAGCCAGCGCTACCGGTGGCCGTTGAAGCAGAGATTTGGCTATTGTTAATGTCTAGGGTTTCTAATTGCGGCAGAGTAATATTTCCTCCAGCGCCGCTATTGGTAGAAGCGGAAATTTCGGCGCCGTTATTTAACTCCACAGTGCGGGCGTTAACTGATAAATTGCCAGAATTACCCGTTCCCGTAGCTTTCACCGCCAAACTTCCATTATTTAAACTCACCCTGTTCACTGCTAACTGATTACTGTTCACTGTCAAACTGCCGGCGCTTCCGTCCACCGTTGAAGCGGAAATTTCCCCTTGATTTACGGTTAAAGTTTCCAGATTTTCCAGAGTAACGTCGCCGCCGACGGTTCCCGATTGGTTGCTGGCGCTAACAGCGCCGTTTTCTAAAGTTAACGTCCGAGTATTTAAAGCCACACTGCCCGCTTCGCCTCGTTCTCCGGTGGCTTGAGCGGAAATGGCGCTGTTTTCATTGACAGCTAAGGTATTAACTGGATTTTGACCAGAGTTGACGGTAATACTGCCGGCGCGTCCCGTTTGGGTGGTCGCGGTGATTTGACTTCCGTTATTCAAGGTTAGGGTGTCAACGTTAGTTAAAGTCACGCTTTCACCAGCGCCGCTATTGGTAGAAGCGGAAATTTCGGCACCATTGTTTAACTCCACAGTTCGGGCGTTAACCGATAAATTCCCAGAATTACCGGCGCCAGTGGCTTTCACCGCCAAACTCCCATTATCCAACACAACCCTGTTAACTGCTAACTGCTCACTGTTAACTGTGAGACTTCCGGC
>JAYKIZ010000070.1:0-10367 GCA_035285965.1 Cyanobacteriota bacterium
GTTGGATCTGAGTCTGCCCTTTACCGCCGCCCGGGCCCGCAACGCCGGGGTGGAGGCTTTGCTGGCTCAACACCCGGATTTAGCTTGGGTTCAGTTTGTGGACGGAGATTGCGAGGCGGCGCCGGGATGGTTGGAAACCGCCCAAACCGCTCTGGAAAAGCATCCCGATTGGGCTGTGGTCTGCGGTCGGCGCCGGGAGCGCTTCCCGGAAAAATCCATTTTTAACCGTCTCTGCGATCTGGAATGGGACGCGCCCAGGGGCGAGGCCCTCGCCTGCGGCGGCGATTCTCTGATGCGCCTAGAGGCGTTTCAAGCCGTCGGAGGCTTTAACGAAACCTTAATCGCCGGGGAAGAGCCGGAACTCTGTTACCGTCTGCGACAGCGCGGTTGGCGCGTTTACCGCCTAGAGGCGGAGATGACCCTCCACGACGCCCAAATGTTTTCCCTGGGGCAATGGTGGCGCCGGGCGGCCCGGGCCGGCCACGCCTTTGCGGAAACGACGGCGCTTTACCCTCAGGATTTAACCCTAGGGGCTCGGAAGCAGTTGCGCAGTAATGTCCTTTGGGGCGCAGTTTTGCCGGGGTTAATCGGCGCGTCTCTCTTGATTTCGCCCTGGTTAAGTTTATTATTACTTCTGGGCTACCCCCTCTACGGCTGGAAAATCTATCGCAACCAACGGGGCCGAAATCTTTCCCCCAGGGACGCGGCGCTCTACGCTTTTTTCTGCGTTCTCGGGCGCTTTCCCAATCTTCAAGGTCAACTTCTATACCACTGGAACCGTCGGCGGGGCAAACGAACGGCGCTGATTGAATATAAAGGCAACCCGGAGGAGAGTTTGGCTAAACCCCCCGCGGCGCCGATTTAGGAAAGAAACAGGAAGGAATCTCAATCGCTATGCCGTGGAGCCGTCGTCTGGACAACTTGGGCGCCAATGTCTTCGCCGAAATGGACCAGGCGAAGTCCGAGGCTTTGGCCGCGGGACGGGATTTAATCGATCTGTCCCTCGGCTCCTCCGATCTGCCGACCCCGGCGCCGATTCTGGAGACCATCGCGGCGGCGCTGAGGGATCCCCGCACCCACGGCTATCTTCTCCACCGGGGCACCCTCCCCTTTCGGGAAACCGTCGCTCGCTGGTACGCTCGGCGCTTTGGTTCCAAGGTTGATCCCGAGACGGAGGTCTTGGCCCTGATCGGCTCCCAGGAAGGGGCGGCCCACTTGCCCCTGGCCATACTTAATCCGGGAGACGTCGCGCTCCTTCTCGATCCGGGTTATCCCTCTCACTGGGGCGGCGTTCGTCTGGCGGGGGGCGAGATTTACCCTCTGCCTCTAACGGCGGAAAATCAATTTTTGCCGGATTTCGCCCTCATTCCCCCCCAGATTTTAGAGCGGGCTAAACTTTTAATCCTCAGCTATCCCCACAACCCCACCGCCGCGGTGGCGCCGGAAGGTTTTTTTGCGGAAGCGATTGATTTTGCCCAGCGCCGAGAGATCGTCCTGATTCATGATTTTCCCTATGTGGATATTGTCTTTGAGCCGGGCTACTCGGCGCCGTCTCTCTTGGCGGAGGCCTCGAATCGGCGGGGATTGATCGAATTTTTCACTCTCTCTAAGTCCTACAATATGGGGGGTTTTCGGGTTGGCTTCGCCATTGGCGACCCGTTTTTAATCGGCGCCTTGCGGCGGATCAAGGCCATGGTGGACTTTAATCAGTATGAAGGCATTTTAAGGGGCGCCATGACGGCGCTGGACAGCGCCGAAGACTGGGTTTCCCCCACCGTCGAGACCTACCGACAGCGCCGGGATTTTTTGGTTGCGGCCCTGAATGAACTCGGTTGGGCAACGCCTCTCCCTCCCGCCACCCTTTATCTCTGGATGCCGTTACCGTCGGGTTTTCCGCCAGACTCCCACTCCTTTTGTCTAGACCTGCTCCGGCAAACCGGAGTGGCGCTCTCCCCCGGCGTTGGCTTTGGCGCTCAAGGAGAAGGGTTTGCGCGCCTCGCCTTGGTACAAGAAGAACCCCGCTTGGCGGAAGCCGCCCGGCGCCTCGGGGCCTTTTTAGCCGCTGATTAACCCTCCAATTCCCCAACCATGCAACCCCGTTTTACCCAAGTCGAAGATTGGCGGAGGGCCGAAGCGCTTCTGCAACCGGCGCTGATTCGTCTGGTGGATAATCTCCGGCAACTGTTGGAAACCTCTTCCTGGCAAGCGCGCTATGAAGCCTCGGAGAGCCCCTATCCCGGACAAATTCTTTGTCTCTGTCGGGGGAGTCAGTCCCTTCGGGTGAATCTCTGGCAGTTTTGTTTTCAGATCTGTTGCCTCGACTATCCCTTAACCCTAGAGGACGGGGAAGAGGAGACCCGAGACGTCGTTATCGATCCGGCCCTCCTCGACGCCGACGGCGCCGTCGATTGGCTCGCCCTGGATCAAAAAACCCGAAAAGTTCTGGGAGATTTTTTTGACGGCTTAGAGTTAGCGGGCGCTTAGGAAGAGCGCCGAAGGGGGATCACTCTCACCTCAGCCTCTAGGCGGGTCTCCAGCGCCCTTTGGGTTTGCGTAAAGGGCGCCGCCGGAACGACGTCTCCGACAATGGGGGCGCAGAACTCCGGGCGGGGGCCGGCCGCTAGAGCGATATGCCGGTCCGCCACCGCCAGACCATGGGTGGGATCAAAACCCCGCCAACCGGCGCCGGGGAGATAAACTTCGGCCCAGGCGTGGAGTTCCCAAGCGCCGCTAGCTTCGTCTCCCTCTTCGTAACCGCTGACAAAACGACTGGCCAGACGCGCGGCCCGACAAACTTCCATAAAGAGAACGGTTAAATCCCGACAGGAGCCTCGGCGCCGTTTCCAGGTTAAGCCCGGCTCCCAAGCGGGCCCCGTTTCTCGGACTTCGTAGGCGCAGTTTTCATAGAGGGTTTGGGTTAAGCGGGTTAAAAAAGTTAACGGCTCCCCGTCGGCGCTGTCGGCGATTTCCTGGGCCAGTTCAAGGGCCGCCGGGTCGGGGTAAGCGCCGTAGGGCTGGAGGTAGGGCGTCAGTTGTTGAGCCAAGGATTGGGGATAATCAAAGGGTAAACGCAGGGCCCAGGGATCAAGCAAGAGGTTAAAGGGGTTCTCAAGGTGGGTTTGAACCTGAGATTCCACGGTAATATCCAGGGCCTCTGTCGTCTGGTTGAACCAGTAGCGCTCAAAACTGTTGCCGTCGAGATCGATCACCGGCGCCTGTCCTTGGGGAGTCGGGAAAACCCTGACTTGAAACCCCCGTAAAGTCTGGCCGCCGTCGGAGCGGGGCCGCAACCGTAAAATTTGGGGACGGAGGTAAACCGGTTGATTGTAGGTGTAGCGGCTACGATGGTAAATCTGATACTCCATGGGGTTTCCGGCGCTCTGTCCTTTTACGATACTCTTTCCCTCGATGAATAACCTCGACCATCTGCGGATCGTTCTCGTGGAACCGGCTGGCCCCCGCAATGTGGGGTCTGTGGCCCGAGTGATGAAAAACATGGGACTGAAGCGGTTAGCGCTGGTTAACCCCCACTGCGACCCCCTAGACCCCGAAGCGCGACAGATGGCGGTCCACGCCCAGGAGATTTTAGAAACCTGCCGCCTAGCGCCGAGTTTAACGGCGGCCCTAGAGGGTTGCCAGCGGGCCGTGGCCACCACCGCCCAACCCCGCAGTTTGGCCCTAACCCTGGAAACGCCCCGGCAAGTTCTGCCTTGGTTACAGGAGTCGCCGGCGCCGGGGGCCTTGATTTTTGGGCGGGAGGATAAGGGCTTAACCAACGAGGAAATTAATCAGGCCCACCGCTGTATTGGCATTCCCGCTCACCCGGATTATTCTTCCTTAAACCTGGCTCAAGCCGTGGGCATCTGCGCCTACGAACTTTACCAGTCCCGAGAACCGGCGCTGTCCCTAGAAACGGAACCTCTCGCCCCCCTAGAGCAGATCGAGGGCTATTTTCAACATCTGGAGAAAACGCTGTTAAACATTGGGGTTCTCTACCCCCACACCGCGCCGGCCCGGATGGCCAAACTGCGGCGCCTTTACCAACGCTCCGGTCTCAGCCCCAGCGAATTGGCTCTGCTCCGGGGTATCCTAGGGCAGGTAGATTGGCTCTGGCAACAATTTTCCAGCCGGCGCCGTCCGGGAGAGACAGAGTAGGGCGTCCGCCTCAGTTTTTAGCCCCTAGACCCCTGGGTCTTCCCGCTCCATCCTCAGCCGTTTAAGCATTACTCCCGCGCTATGTCTCGCTCCAAACCCCGCCGCGATCGTCGTCGTAACCTGCGTCTTTTAACGGATCCCGCCCAAGCTCCCGCGGCCACCTTCACCGTTGTGGCTCAATCCGTGGAAGAGGAAAAGCCCCTCCCCAAAACGAAGCCCCGCCGCCAAAGTTGGGCCCGACGGGTCAGCCTCGGCGTCCTTCGGGCCGGGATTATCGGCGGCGGTTTAGCGGTGGTGGCCGGCACCCTTCTGACTGTCTTTACCCCGACCCGTTTTCTCGACTCCGAACCCGCGGCGGCGGCCCCCCAGAAAAAAGGCGTCAAACCCCAGGAACTCTGGGGGCTAACCCAAAAACTCTTTCCCTCCGCCAAACCCGCCGCGTCTCAAGCCTCGACCGCCGCTAAGGGAACGGCGCCAGCCCCTCAGGAAATAACGGCGCTGAAGCAAAAAATCGCCGCCCTCCGACCCAAAGCGCCGTCGAAAATTACCCCCTACGCCTACTTTTGGGAGGTGGATAGCCAGGAATACGTCAATCTGACGGGCAATCAGGCGCTTCCCGCGGCGAGCACCATTAAAATTCCCCTGGCGGTGGCTTTCTTTCAGGCGGTGGATAGGGGCCAAATCCAACTTCAGGAGCAACTCCCCTTGACCCAAGCCGTTGTCGCGGGCGGCGCCGGGGAGATGCAGTATCAGATCGGCAAGGTGAAGAGTTTCAGCGCCCTGGAGACGGTGACCAAAATGATCGTCATTAGCGACAACACCGCCACCAACATGATCCTGACCCGTCTGGGGGGCAAAGCGGAAGTCAATCGGCGCTTTCAATCCTGGGGCCTCAATCACACAACGGTGAATAATCTCCTGCCGGATTTGGAAGGAACCAATAAAACCAGTCCTCAGGATTTAGTTAATCTCCTCCGCAAAATTCACCAGGGGGAACTCCTTTCCCTGAAATCTCGGGATCGGTTGTTGGGGATCATGCGGGAAACTAAGACCCGCACGCTCCTACCCCAAGGGTTGGAACCCGGCGCCGTTATTTCCCATAAAACCGGGGATATTGGCACGATTCTTGGGGATGCGGGCATTATCGATATGCCCAACGGTCGGCGCTATATCGGCGCGGTCTTTGCAACTCGCCCCTACAATGATCCGGCGGCCCGAACCCTGATCCAAAATATTTCCCGGACAACCTACCAGCACTTTAAGGGAACAACCCCGGCGCCGAAGCCGGTTCTAGCGGAGAAACCCAAAGCTAAACCGTCTCCCTAAATAATACTTAAAAACCCTTCTAATCGAGTATAGCAGTCGTAGATGATTCATAAATTAAGCTCCTTAGGATCAAGGAAAGATTCACCACCCCGCCCCTTTGGGGCACCCCTCCAAAGGAGGGGAATCCTTAAGTTAATTTGTCAGCGCTTAATTCCCCTCCCCTGGAGGGGTGGCAGGCGTAGCCTGACGGGGTGGTCAAACTTCGAAATGGAGACAAGATTCATCAATGATTTGCGATGGCTATAGATCCTTAATGAAGAGGTTCCGATGACATCCCTTGACGTTAAATCCCAATCTCCGGCGCTGTACGACGCCGACTATGTCCTCTGGGTAGAGCGCACTGCGGCCCAGTTGAAAAGTCAAGATTTTACCCATCTGGATCTGGAAAATTTAATCGAGGAGGTGGAAAGCTTGGGCCGGAGCGAAAAACACGCCGTTGCCAGCTATCTGACGCGGCTCTGTGAACATTTGCTCAAGATTCAATACTGGGAATCCGAGCGAGCCAACTGTTTTCGAGGTTGGGATCTAGAAATTACCAATTTTCGCTTAGAAATTCAAGAACAACTGGAGGCTAGCCCGAGCTTAAAGTCCTACCTCAAGGATCATTTTCTTAAGCAATATCGCAACGGCAGAAAGATTTTTCTGAAAACCAGTAATCTCAAAGCGGATCTCATCCCCGAAGCGCCGGCATTTACCCTAGAACAAGCCCTGGATGAAGACTGGCTTCCTTGGCGACCGGAATAGCCCCGGCTCCGGTTCTTAGGGCGAATTTTTTCAGTAAAATTGAGTAGAGCTTTAATGGAGAGGTTCCGATGAAGCCCCTTGACCTTCAATCCCAATCTCCGGCGCTGTACGACGCCGACTATGTCCTCTGGGTGGAGCAAACCGTGGCCCAGTTGAAAAGCCAGGATTTTACCCATCTGGATCTGGAAAATTTAATCGAGGAGGTGGAAAGCTTGGGCCGGAGCGAAAAACATGCCATTGCCAGCTATCTGACGCGGCTCTGCGAACATCTGCTCAGGATCCAATATTGGGAATCGGAGCGAGCCAACTGTTTTCGAGGTTGGAAATTAGAAGTTCGGAACTTTCGACTAGAAATTCAAGAAGAATTGGCAACCAGTCCTAGCTTAAAACCCTTTTTGGGCAATATTTTTATAAAGCAATACAGAAATGGTAGAAATTTGTTTCTCGACGCCAGCGACCTCAGCGCCGGTCTGATCCCCGAAGCGCCGGAATTTACCCTAGAACAAGCCCTGGATGAAGACTGGCTTCCTTGGCGACCGGAATAGCCTGCCATGAGTCGCTCCTACTCCGCCACCGGTCTGATCCTCAAATCGGCGCCCCTAGGGGAAGCGGATCGACTCTTAACGATTCTGTCCCCGGAGGTCGGCCTCTTTAACGCCGCGGCGCCGGGGGCCCGCAAAGCCAACTCGGCCTTAGGGGGCCGTTGTCAGCTCTTTAGCGTCAACCAATTTTTTCTCAGTCAGGGCCGGAGTCTCGCCCGGATTTTACAGGCCGAACCCCTGGGAGCTTATCCAGGTCTTAGCGCCAGCGTCGGCAAACTGGCCGGGGGGCAATATCTGGCCCAGGCGGCCCTGGCTCTAGCCTTGAAGGAACAACCTCAGGGAGAACTCTACGGCCTCCTCCGAGAACATTTAACCCGGATTGAAGCCGCCGGCGCCGATAGCGACCTCTACGGACTCCTAGCCCAAGCCCTCTTTCACCTGCTGGCGCTGGGGGGCGTGGCCCCCCAAGTCTATCGTTGTTGCTTGACGGACGACCCGATTACGCCGGATTTCGTCACTCTCCGTTGGCAGACCGGCTTTTGTTTTGAGCAGGGGGGGCTGGCGCCCCTGTCGTTTCTGGGACAAGATCCCCGCCGAAGTCGTCAACAACGGCGTCTCGGCCCTCAGGATCTCTTTCTTCTCCAACAACTCCCCGGCGCTCGGTTGCCGGATTTAAGTCAGACCCCGCTCCCCGTCGCGCCCCGCCATTGGATGCGAGTGGAGCGCCTCCTACGGGATTACGCTCAGTATCATCTGGGACAAACCTTCCGGGCGGCGACTTTATTGGACAATTTAGTCGATCTAGAGTTCTAAATCAGCCCTGGGTCTCGGATTCGGGTTAAAGTTTTAGAGAGGGAATTTCCCGCCGTCCATTTATCCATCGGTCTCCCCTTGCTGTCCGGTAATCAAGGCTTTAAACCCGTTTTACGCAACCCCCGCTTTCTGACCCTCTGGAGTGGACAGATCTTTTCCCAGTTGGCGGATAAATTTTATTTAGTGTTAATGATTGCGCTAATCGCTAATCATTATCAGGGGGCTAATCAATCGATTAGCGGTTGGGTTTCCGCCATTATGATCGCCAACACCATCCCCGCCGTCCTCTTTGGCTCCTTGGCGGGGGTCTATGTGGACCGCTGGCACAAGAAAAATGTTTTAGTTATCACCAACTTTCTCCGGGGTTTATTTGTTTTAAGTATCCCCCTCTTGATTTGGTTGGCTAGGGAAAAAACCCTCGCCATTGGTCTCACTTGGCTCCCGGCCTTCCTCCGGCGCTGGCAGTTTACCGAGCAGGAAAATTTTTATCTACCCCTGGGTTTTGTGGCCCTATTGGCGGTCACCTTCTCGGTCTCCACCTTGACCCAATTTTTCGCCCCCGCAGAACAGTCGGCTCTGCCCTTGGTGGTGCGCAGTCGTCATCTGCTAGCGGCCAACTCCCTCAGCACTCTCACCCAAATGGGGGTTTTAATCGTCGGCTTCGCCATCGGGGAACCCCTCCTAGCGCTAGCGGATCGTCTCTTTGATTCTGTTCAGGGAGACTGGGACCTGGGCAAAGTCGGGGTGGTGGGCGGCGCTTATATCCTAGCGGGAGTTTTACTCTTAATCTTGAAAACCGGCGAACAAAAACATGCGCCCAATGGCGATTATCCCCACGTCTTAAGCGATATTTTAGACGGCCTTCGCTATCTGGCCAAAAATCATCGGGTGCGCAACGCTGTCATTCAACTGCAAATTCTGTTTTCTATCTTTGCGGCGCTGTCGGTGCTGGCGGTGAGTATGACCGCCAATCTACCGGGGTTGAAAGCGTCTCAATTTGGCTTTCTCCTCGCTTGCGGCGGGGTGGGCATGGCCGTCGGCGCCCTCGGCGTCGGCTCGGCTGGCCAGCGGTTTTCCCCAATTCAGTTGGGGCTGTGGGGTTCCTTGGGCATGGGCGTCTGCTTAACAGGCTTGGCGTTCTTTAACTATAGTCTGTGGCTAACCTTAGTCGCCATCCTGATTTTAGGCTTTTTCGCGTCCCT
Organism: Cyanobacteriota bacterium; assembly: GCA_035285965.1. Taxonomy (GTDB): domain Bacteria; phylum Cyanobacteriota; class Cyanobacteriia; order Cyanobacteriales; family Microcystaceae; genus Synechocystis. The sequence goes on from JAYKIZ010000070.1 coordinate 8,783, forward strand.
GGTGGGGGTGCCCATGCAGACGGTGATGCAAATGGAAACGCCCTCGGAACTCCACGGTAAGGTCTTTGGCTTGGAAAATAACGTGAACAACATCGCCCTTTCTTTACCCCTGGCGCTGGCGGGGGTAGCCGAAAGTTTATTCGGGTTGCGGCCGGTTCTTTTCGCGTTGGCGCTGATGGCGGTGGTGGGCGGCGTTTTAACGGGCTACCTGTCCGGCTCGGCGCCGCTCCATTCGGGGAGAGCCTCCTAGGAGAAACCTTAAACACCCTTGAGATGATTGCCCTTTACCGCTGGGACGCGCCCAAGGAATAACCTAATTGCAAACTACCCGGGGGAAAAACCCGGCGAACCCGAGCGCCGGGGGAGCGGCACAGCACCTCCAGCTCCCCTTGGGGTCGCTTTAACCCCGCAAGAGGGCCGACTTGATTCAAAGTTTCCGCCCTTCAACAGGCGCCAGAGGGAAAGACTCCGATCGTCGTCTAAAGCTTAAAGGCAATATTCCTCAGTAGATAAAACATCTTCAACCTTAATGGGTGAAGATAATTGGGTATTGGGCGGTAAAAAGATAACAAATTCGCTTAAGCCTGCGTCAGTTTGGAGTCGTGTCTTTGGACTCCAATCATAAGTATAGCCTAAGCCAGTCCAAGGATATAAATTACTCTTGGTATTTATATTAACGTTGCCAATGTTAGTACGACTTTGTATTTGTTTTATAAACCAATGCCTAAAATCGTCATCGACATTTTCAGGAAAAGAAGAGTCTTGTGCGTTCCTCAAATTTTCTTCCCGACTATAACTTGTTGGATCTGGGTTATATGCCACTCGTTTTAAATATTTAGAATTTACAGAGATGATAGCGACATGGGTATAATTTGAATCTGCAGGCACTCCTAATAACTGCTTCAGTCTGTAATTAAGTTGATCAGTTGTGATTTCTGAATTGGCATTTTTGTAGCGTTTGCAGAAATCATATAATTCGGGCGTAACTGTTACCCAAATTACTTTAGGATCTTTGGAAGAAGATGAGGGTGGCGTAATCAAATCTCCTTTTTTTAAATCACCTTCTCGTATCAAACGAGCGACGTTTACTAATTGATCAGAGTCAACGACACTTAAGTTTTCTAATACTTCATGATCTTCAGTGATCACTACATCTTCCAAGGCATCTAAATAGGCTTGAGGTCTCTGAGTTTGAGCAATTACTTGATGATTTGACGATGGCAAAAAAGCGGTAAACGTAGTACCAAAAAAGGAAAGTAAGGCTAAAGTAGAAAATAATAGCTTGGTTTTCATGATTGGATCTCCTCGAAAATTTTGCAAGTCAAATATTGTTAATAAAAATATTTTATATATTCAATTCTAAATTTTTTAAGGCTTTATGGTTCCTTAAACTTAAGAATTGCCAAATATTGATGTAACTCTTCCGATCTATTCTTCACTATATTAACTTTTCGATAAACAGACATGGGAATGTACATTGTTCCTTGCAATTGTGAGTAAATTGAATTGATCAACTGAAATTCACTATCACGAAATTTAATCCAGTTTAATTGAGATTGAACTAAAACTTTTTTTTGCTCTGGTT
>JAYKIZ010000071.1:0-4686 GCA_035285965.1 Cyanobacteriota bacterium
ACCTTGCCGTTAACGGTAATGGAGTTATCGTCGGCGCTGATGTCCACATTTTCCAGCTTGCCCAGCATGGAATCGTAGCGGAGTAGGTGGGCGTTAGTTCTAGGATCGGAAGTGTCGTTGATGCCCACCACTTCAATTTGGCTCTCGGCCCGGCCCAGCCAACAGCGGAGGAAATTCCGTCCGATACGGCCGAATCCATTAATTGCGACTCTAATCACTGCGTCTTGCCCTCAAAGATTTGGATCAGTACAATAAATCAAATTTTAATGACACTAATCATAGCCTAGGATGGGCCGCTAGACTCCGATCCCCATCTCAAATTTTTCCTGGGCGACCCAGGGGGACAAGGTCACATCTTAGTCAAAATACCTATGCCCTGGGGCGGAGTTTTTGTTATGATGACGCCAAACTTATACGGTATCCGTCTGGAGCCTGTATAGTGGCGTGGCTTGTGAGGAGCGTTTAAAAAGTGAAAACGGTTGATTTTGGGGGGCGCCCCTTTCATTTCATCGGGATTGGCGGCATTGGCATGTCGGCGCTGGCCTATGTGTTGGCTAAGCGCCGATTGCAAGTTTCCGGCTCCGATCTACGGGCCAGCGCCATTACAGAGCGTCTTCAGAGCGTCGGCGCCCACATTTTCAACCGTCAGGAAGCTCAGAATTTAGATTGGTTCCAGTCGGTTCAGGTCAAAAGCTACGCGACCGCGGGCGCCGGCGGCGCCGTTTTAGAAACCTCGACGCCGGGGGAGTCTTCTCTCGGTAACGGCAACGGGCGTCACCCGGCCCATCTCCTGCCCCAGGTGGTCTGCTCGACGGCGATTAACGCCCAGAACCCGGAATACCAGGCGGCGTTGGCGAAAGGGTGTCCTATTTTTCACCGCTCCGACATTTTAGCGGCGCTGATTGATCAAGACCACGGCATCGGCGTGGCGGGCACCCATGGGAAAACCACCACCAGCGGTCTCATTGGTTATCTCCTTCTGCAAGGGGGACTAGACCCCACCATCATCGTCGGCGGCGAAGTGGACGCCTGGGACGGCAACGCCCGTCTGGGAGAAAGCGAATATTTAGTGGCGGAGGTGGACGAGTCCGACGGCTCCCTAACGAAACACCATCCCAAAATCGGCGTGGTGACCAATATTGAACTGGATCACCCCGATCATTACGAATCCCTAGACCAAGTCGCGGAGATTTTCCAAACCTTCCAGTCCCATTGCGAAACCCTGATTGCCAGCGCCGATTGCGAAGTGGTTCGGGCCCGCCTCCAGCCCCAGATTACCTACAGCATTAACCCCGAGCAACCGGCGGATTACCAAGCCCGTCGGATTACGCCCCAAAGTAACGGCGCTTTAGCGGAGGTCTGGGAAAAGGGCGCCTATTTGGGGGAAATGTTGGTGACCCTACCGGGCAACCACAACGTCAGCAACGCCCTAGCCGCGGTGGCGGTCGGCCGTTTACTGGGGCTAGACTTCGAGGTCATCGCTAAGGCCGTCGCCGGTTTTAAAGGAGCCAAGCGGCGCTTTGAAGAAAAAGGCTACTGCAACGGTATCACCTTCATTGACGACTACGCCCACCACCCCAGCGAACTGCTGGCTACCCTGGCCGCGGCTCGCCAGAAGGTCGCCCAGGGGCAATATCAACGGGTAGTGGCGGTCTTCCAACCCCACCGTTACAGCCGCACCCACAGCTTTTTGGCGGAATTTGCCAGCGCCTTCCGGGACGCGGATTTAGTGGCGCTGACGGATATTTACAGCGCCGGGGAAAGCAACCCCCACAACATTTCCGGCCAGACCCTCGCGGAGGCCGTGAGTCAACATCATCCCCATGTGATTTACCAACCCAATTTGGCGGAACTGCCGGCGCTGTTGCGGAAAACCCTCAAGCCCGGCGACCTCGTCCTCTTCCTCGGCGCCGGCAATTTAAACCAATCCATCCCCGCCGTCATGGCGGCCTGCGCTTAGGTATTCAGCCCCCCTATACTTCGGCTTCGCTCAGTAGACTCCCCCCAAAAAAACGCCATGTTGCTCCAAACCCGCCCCCCCGAATCCGTCCCCGCGCCCATCGCTCTGGCCGGAACTTCCGCCGTCATTGTTCCCCAAATGCCCTTGGCGGACTACACCACCTACCGGGTGGGCGGCGCCGCCCAATGGTACGCGGCGCCGCGCAGTTCCCAGGAGTTAGAGGCGGCCTTTGAGTGGTTCGGCTCCCAAGATATTCCCCTCACCCTCCTCGGCGCCGGGTCGAATTTACTGATTAGCGACCAGGGCGTCGCCGGTTTAGTGGTGAGCGCCCGTTATCTGCGGGGCAGTTCCTTTGACGAAGAGCGGGGCGTGATTACCGCCAGCGCCGGGGAACCCATCGCTAAGATCGCCTGGCAGGCCGCCAAACGGGGCTGGCGGGGTTTGGAGTGGGCCGTAGGCATTCCCGGCACCGTTGGCGGCGCCGTGGTCATGAACGCCGGCGCCCATAATCACTGCGCGGCGGAGATTTTAGCCAGCGCCACGGTGATGACCCCGGAGGGACGCTTAGAAACCCTGACTCCCGAGGAACTGGGCTTTAGCTACCGGACGTCTCGGCTCCAGGGCGACCGGCGCATGGTGATTGAGGCCCGTTTCCAACTGCGGCCGGGTCACAGCCGGGAAGAGATCATGACCGCCACCACCCGCAATTTGCACGCCCGCAAAAGTTCCCAGCCCTACGACAAACCCAGTTGCGGGAGCGTTTTCCGCAATCCGACGCCCCAATATGCGGCCCAGTTAATCGAATGTTTGGGCCTCAAGGGCTACCGCATCGGCGGCGCCGAGGTCTCGGAGCGCCACGCCAACTTTATCCTCAACGCAAGCAACGCCAAGGCCCAGGATATTTTTAATCTGATCCGCCACGTGCAGGCGGAAGTTGCGGCCCGTTGCGCGGTTAATCTGGAACCAGAGGTTAAAATTCTAGGGCAGTTCGCGCTCTAGGCCATGTCCCTGCTCAATAATCAAAATCTCCCCTACCCCGACACTCTCCACCCGATCATTGTCCATTTCGTCATCGCGATGGTCTTCTTCGCCTACGTCTGCGACCTGCGGGGCTATTTAACCCAGGGCGCTCGTTGGTTGGAGGTGAGTTGGTGGAATCTAGTGACGGCGTCGGTGGCCATTTTTTTCGCCGTTATTTTCGGGCAGTTGGAAGCCGCCCTCGCTTTGGCCTATCCCGCGGCGGAAAGCGCCCTCAACTGGCACACCGTCAACGGCTGGTCTTTATCGGCGCTGTTGGTGGCTTTAACCGCTTGGCGGGGAGTCCTCCGGCGCCGGAATCCCCTGAGAGTGCCCGCGGTCTATCTCGGCTTTTTTAGCTTTTTTCTGGTTTTAGTCTGTTTGCAAATTTACCTCGGCTCCCTCATTGATTGGGTCTTCGGTCTCCACAGTTTGCCCGTGGTTCAGGCCACGAAGGAAGGGCTGATTCCATGAATCCCGATCTCATCCAACAGGTCAAAGAAATAGGCTTAAATCTCGGAACGAACGGCCTCCCCTACCGTTTTCCCCTCCACCCTAATTTAGTTCACTTTACCCTTGGCCTGTTTATCATCGCCTTGATTTTTGACTTCGCCGGAACATTTTTCCCTTTAGAGCGCCCAATTTTCAAAGCCTTCGCCATTCCCGCTAGTCGTCGGAGTTTTTACGACGTGGGTTGGTATAACGCCGTGGCGGGGGTTGTCGTCTCCTTCTTTACCGTTCTGGCGGGCTTCTTTGAAATCCTCCTGGCCCAACCGCCGACGGAGCAACTGAGCGATTGGGGTCTCGGCGCCGGAACCACAATGTTGCTCCACGGCGTCGGCGGCGTTCTCCTGCTGGCGCTGATGGCGGCTATGACGGTCTGGCGGGGCTATCAGCGTTTTGTCTGGCGTAAAGACCGGGAAATTCAGGTCAGCGCCGCCTATCTAGTCGCGGCTTTTTTGTTAATGATTTACATGGCGCTCCACGGCACCCTCGGCGCTCAACTGGGCGCGGAATTTGGGGTTCATAACACCGCGGCCCATATTTTAAGAATGGGGGGCAATCCCAACGAGGTTTTACGGTAGGGATTAGCTTTGACCGCTCCCCCTCGGCGCCGGCAAGCTTTTAGACCTAGCCTGAATGTCTAAACGCCAAAACGCCGGGAGAATCTCAGATTTACACAGGCAAGATGCCTGTTCCACTGACTTTTTCCTGTGGGATGGGCATCCTGCCCGTCCAGATTACAAGAGAATTAATTGTTATACTTATCGCCACCGCTTAGACCCCTCCTCAACCCATGATTGCCAGCGCCGCTTCCCCCCTAGAGATTGATTACCCCAGTTCCGACGGAGAACCCTTGGCCGAAACTCAGCAACATGTCCTCGCAATCCTGACAACCCTGGCGCTTCTGCGGATCTACCTGCAAGACCGGCCCGCCGTCGTCTTCGCCGACCAATTTTTATACTACGTCGAAGGGGAACCCAAAAGTCGAGTAGCGCCGGATGTGATGGTGGTTTTTGACATTCCTAAACGGCTTTACCCCCACTACAAGCTCTGGGAGGGTGGACAAATTCCGGCTGTGATTATTGAAGTGACTTCCCGAGGGACAAAAGACGTTGATTTGGGTTTTAAAAAGGCGCTGTACCAAGAGTTAGGGGTTTTAGAGTATTGGCTCTTTGATCCCTACGGCGAATGGATTGGGGAACAAC
>JAYKIZ010000072.1:0-3791 GCA_035285965.1 Cyanobacteriota bacterium
AACTGAGCCAGGTGAAGGGCGCGGGATGGAGTTCCGCCACGGTTTTCTGCGCCAGCACCCCGTAACCGGCGTAGGCGACTCCCGACAAAATAGCTAAGGCGCTCCCTAACCCCGGCGCTTCGCTCCCAGCGGAGGATTGGGGCAGGGTTAAGGCGCTGCCGAAGAGAATCAGAGCCATGATCGCCCATCGTCCCCTGGTGAGGCGCTCGCCAAACCAATACCCCGCCATCAGCGCCGTAAAGACCGGATAAGTGAAAAATAAGGTTAAGGCGACGCCAGTGGGAATGAGTCCCACGGCGATATAAAGCAATAACAAGTATAAAAACATTAAAAAGCCGCTCAGCAGGGACTGAATCAACACCGCCCGGCGACAACGTAAACGGGCGACGTCCCGCCAGAGGGGAGGGTAGAGTTGCGGCGCTAAACTCGCCATCAGAGGCACCACCACCAGCATCCGCATCCACAGTAGCAGGAGAGAATCCCGGAGGGTGGGATCAACGAACCCCCCGGTGGGCCAAAGTCCCAGCAGGGTTTGCTCAGTAAAGAGAACCCGAACAATTAGATTTTGAGCGCAGAAAAAGACCGCGGCGCTCAAGACCTGAAAAAAACCTAACATAATCGGGCGATGACCAAAAAGTGAGTTGACAACCTGTCGGGCGATTTTTAGCAGACTCGACGGACTTTCTCCGCCTCGTCTCATGAACGATGTACCCCCCTAAGGTATTAAAACCGAACCAGCTCCAAATCCTCCGGTCGATCCACGCCTTGTAGTACTGGCGCACCTTTATATGGTTCACTAAATTCTAAAATATTTATTTTCTAGCGAATCAATCTCTGACAATACCAACAAGTTTATTGCCATCAGAAGTGTTAAAAATACAAGTGATGTCACTGGTTGTTTTTTTACAGTCCCCTTTACCATCAATAGTAACGGTTTGCCCCTCACTTGTTGTTAAACGAACATGGGATAAATAATAAGTGCCTTCTGCCAAGTATAATGTGCCGCTATAAGTACTAATAGAGCGTAAATTTAAGTTGGTCGTGATAAAATTAATACTTCCTACTTCTGACACAAAGTGCAAATTGAGATTTGAACCATTATAGGTAAAAACTAATTTACAAGCAACTGAGTTAACATTGCCGCCATAATTAATTGCCAAACCACAGTCGGAATGATTAGAATTAAATTCTAAATAATCTTGTGCTTGAGATTGATAAACGCCAGTGAATGGGAGAATGAAACTCAGAATAAAAACTCTCCAAATATTTTTAAGCATAGCTCTAAGTTAACAGATAAAATGGTTTAAAATCCGAATTTTATTTCATTGTATTTTTTTTAGAAAATTTTGTCAATATTCTAAACCACTTAAAATCATTAGTTTCTAAAATCATACAAAAAAAACAAATGGTTGATAAACGCCATTCAATGTTTGTCCCTCCCTAAACCCCCTTGGAAAGGGGGGCGCTAATCGAAGCCTGTTCATGATTGACTTAGGCCTGCCCATATATACATGCCCGCCTTATCCATGGAAGACTTAATTTCGCAGGCGGTGGTCATGCCATTCTCGATAATCGCATCGATCTGTGATCCCTTAACCAGCTCCAAATCCTCCGGTCGATCCACGTCTTGTAGCGCCGCTAAAAAGGCGATAGGAACGTTAATCATCCGTAATTTAGCGACGGTTTGGGAGAACACTTCGGCGCTCCCCCAGGGGATATCGGTAAATAATGCCCGATAAAGCTTGGTTAATCCCAATAAATAATAGCCCCCGTCCAGCGCCGGCCCGAGGACAAAAGGATAGGAATCCAACGCCTTAAACGCTTCTCGCAAGAGTTCCGCGGTTAAGCCCGGACAATCGGCGCCGATGAGAATCACTTGGGCCGCGCCGTTCTGGAAACTGTGGCGGCAGGCCCGCTCTAGACGCGCGCCTAAATCCCCGTCCCCTTGGGGAACATAGTTTCTTTGGGGGCCTAGCCAGTTAACCATTGACTGTAAATCGGCGCCGGTAAAGTAAATCTGGAGATCGACCGGACAGAGGGTTAACAGTCGCTCCGCCTGGGCTAGGGTCTGTTCCGTTAACCGGCGCTGGAGCCGGGCCGCCCCCTCGGCGCCGAGGGCGGGAATAAGGCGAGTTTTGCTTTGTCCCGGTTCGGGAAAACGGGTGAAGAGCAATAAATGACGGCGGGCGCTTACCACTGGCTCAGGGGCCCCTGAAATTGGTTTAAGGAGAGGAGACGGTACGGGGACTCCGGGGTGACTTGGGCCCGGACGGCGGGGGTATTGTAGCCCCAGTCCGCAAGGAATAACCCCGCTCCGGTTAGGTTCGGCGCCGAGGCCACTTTGGCTAGGGTCGGCAGGAGGTCTTCCACAAACCAGAGTTCCGGGGGCTTGCACCCATGACGGGCCAGGAGTTGGCTTAAGGTTTGGGCCTTGGGTTGGCGGCATTCTTTACCAAAAACGGCGCCGGGGTCGAGGGTAATGCCTTGTCCCTGGAGGAGCGCCTGGATGAAACGCCCTTCCTTGGTGGTGACGATGTAAACCCGGCATTCCTCCAAAAGCGTCTTTAAACGGGAAACGACGCCGGGGTAAAACTGGTGCAGGCCCAGCCAGCCCTCTAAATCCGTCTCAATCCACCGGTCTCGGGCTTGGTCTAAGGCTTGAGCTAAGTCCGCCGGCTTGAGGTTAGCTTCCGCCAAGAGTTGGGCTTTGACCGCCGTCCATTGTCCCTCGATTACCGCCTCCGGGGTGTTTAAAACTAAAGCCCGCAGGATTAAGGGCATCTCCCAACCGGTTTCAATGACGGGTCGCAGGCGCTTAAAGCCCTCTTGGTAGGGGTCTAGGTTAACCGCGCCGTCCCGGGGCCAGAGTTCTCGATAGACTCGTCCGGCGCTGTGGAAATATTCCGCTAGCCCGTTACAGAGCACCCCGTCAAAATCGAGGGCCAAAATTTTCGGAGTCATGGGGAGTCCAGGGGGTAGAGTGGAATAGTTTAGTTTTACGTTACCCAGTCTTTCATGGTGGTTTTCGCCCTGGGTTGCCTCGGACTTCTACTCGCCCAGGGCAGCGCCGTTTTGATTTTACTCTCCCGTTTGCTGAAAGGGGCCCGGCGCCGAGCGCCGTTAAAACCCCAACCCCAGGGAGCGATTAAACCCGCTAGCGTCAGCGTCGTCGCGCCGACCTTGAACGAAGTCCAACGCCTAGAGCCCTGTCTAGCGGGACTGGCGGCCCAGGGGCCAGGGGTGCGGGAAATGCTGGTGGTGGATAGTCGCTCCCAGGACGGCACCCGGGAAAAGGTTTTACTGTGGCGCCAAAAAGAGCCGCGCCTAGAACTGCTAACGGACGATCCCCTGCCCCCAGGCTGGGTGGGGCGCCCCTGGGCGCTGAATTACGGCTTTGAGCGGAGTTCCCCGGAGAGCGAATGGGTTTTAAACCTCGACGCCGACACCCAACCCCAACCGGGTCTAGTGGAAGCCATCGTCGGCGCCGCGGAGGCGGAGGGGTACGACTTCCTCTCCCTTTCTCCCCGTTTTATCCTTCAGGGCTGGGGGGAATGGCTCCTACAACCGGCGCTGTTGCTGACCCTGCTCTATCGCTTCGACAGCGCCGGGGTTAGATCCCAAGATCCGCAACGGGTCATGGCCAACGGTCAATGTTTTCTGGCTCGCCGAGAAGCCTTGGCCCAACTGGGGGGCTACCAGAGCGCCCGTCAGTCCTTTTGCGACGACGTCACCCTGGCCCGCTTCGCCGCTCAACAGGGCTTCCGGGTGGGGTTCCTAGACGGCGCCGAAGT
>JAYKIZ010000073.1:0-4763 GCA_035285965.1 Cyanobacteriota bacterium
TTTGCTGGGTCTGCTCTTCGGTTTTTTTATCGGCGCGGCGCTTTCGACGACGGCGGGTCAGGACGCGCAATGGGACGTGGTCAGCGCCGCCTTAATTCTTTTATTTTGCGAGGGCGTTAGCTACTGGATCTATCGGCGCTGGCGTCGGGAAGGGGGACAACTGGGACTCTGGGGCGAACTGTTGAATAGTTTTAAATTAGGGGTGATGTACAGTCTCTTTTTGGAAGCCTTTAAGCTGGGGTCCTAGAGGGCGCCGGGAATCCCCCTTAGGTCTCGTATCCCAAGGAAGCGCCGGTTTGGGGATCAAAAAGATGGATGTGGCGGACGTCCAGCGCCAGGGTTAACTTTTGATTGGGCTTCAAATCCGGTTGGGGGGGAAATCGAGCCTGGAGGGTCAAATTCGGCGCCGGCTCCGGGGAAAATAACACAATAGTTTCGTTCCCTAACTGCTCCACCAGATTGACTAGGGTTCGAAAACTGCCCGCTTCGCCCTCCGCCGCTAAACGAAAGCGCTCCGGGCGGATACCGAACCAGACCTCTCCACCCTGGTAGAGCGACAGCCGAGGCCCCCAATGGGGAGGTAGAGTGACCGTTAAACCGGGATGAGCCAATTTGTCCGGCGTTTGCACTTTCATCGTCAGAAAGTTCATGGGGGGCGAGCCGATAAACTCCGCCACAAAACGGTTGGCGGGATTTTGATACAGTTCCAGAGGGGAGGCCAGTTGTTGAAGGGTTCCCTGGTTCAGCACGGCGATACGATCCCCCATGGTCATGGCCTCCGTTTGGTCGTGGGTCACGTAGAGAGTGGTCACCCCCAGTTGGCGCTGAAGTTGGACAATTTGGGCCCGGGTCTCGGCCCGGAGTTGGGCGTCCAAATTACTGAGGGGTTCGTCCATCAGAAAAACCTGGGGATTGCGGGCGATGGCCCGTCCCAGCGCCACCCGTTGCTTTTGACCGCCGGAGAGTTGTTTGGGATAACGGTCTAAAAGGCGGTCGATTTGCAGGCGCTCCGCCACTTCCCGCACTCGTTGCTCCAGTTTCCTTTCCTGGGGGGAGCGGTAACGGAAAGAGGGGGGCAGAAATCCCGTTAAACCCCGCAGAATTTCCCCCGGCGCTAGAGGATGGCCCCGGCGCCGCAGACCGAAGGCGATATTGTCTAGAACCGTGAGGTGGGGATAGAGGGCGTAGCTCTGGAAGACCATGGCAATGTCCCGGGCCTTGGGCGGCAAGGCGTTGACCAGCCGTCCGTCGATGTAAATATTGCCGGCGCTGAGGGTTTCCAGACCCGCCAATAGCCGCAGAAGGGTGCTTTTGCCGCAACCGGAGGGCCCCACGAGGACTAAAAATTCTCCGTCCCCTAGGGTCAAGTTAATGTCCCGCAGAACGCTGAGTTCGGACTCTTCCCCCAGCGGCGCTCCCGAATTTCGGGACGGAAACTGCTTATAAACCTTTTCTAGGACAACCTCGGCCACGCTAATTACTCGCTCACCCTCGGGGGACTGATTTCAGACCCCTAGTATAGTGCCCAGGGTCACCCCCCAGCGGCGCTTTCCCAATCGGGGCAGGAGGAGTCTTCGACGCCGCTGGGGTGCATGGCGCAAACGAGTAAATTGTCTTCATAGACAAAGCCGTGGTAGTGCAGGCAACCCTGGCAGACCGGTTGGTGTTGGGGAGTGGCGGCGCGGTAGGGAACTAATCCGAAATGGGCGTCGGGCGGCGGCGTTTGCCCCGGCGGCCCCCAGAGGTCGCCCTCGCTCTCCTCCTGTAGCCAGGGACTAATCCACTCCCGCCAAAAGCCCTCCCATTCCGTGGCCAGTTCCGTTTCCAGTTCCTCCGCGGTGACCGCTACGGCGGTTTCCAGATCCGCCCAGAGGCTTTCCATTTCTTCCAGCGCCGCGGTCAAGCTTTTGAGGAGGGTCTCCGTCCAATCTTCCATGGTCTCGCTCTCCCCTAGCCTTCGCCCTTCATGCGACGGAGTTCCGCCTGTAGCGCCTCCACCTGTTGGCGGAGTTGATCCACCTTCGGCGCTTCCGGTTTGGGAGGGGCGGGTTCGTCCTCGAAGACAATTTCAATGCGTCGGGGTTCCTTGGGACTCTCTCCTTCGGCGCCGGGCTGGGGCAAATTTTGGGCTTCCCGCACCAGGTCGTCCACATAGCGCCGGGCTTCTTCGAGGTTCATTTCCCCCCGCTCCACCAATTCGTCCGCTAATTTTTGGGCCTGGGCCCGTAATTCCTGCAAGTTAGCGCCGGCTTTTTCCGCCGCGTAGGAGGCAATGCCGACCCCAAGGTAGAGGGCTTTTTGCACAAGGTCTCGCATGGTTGATTCAACAAAGGGGGAACTCATCCATCCAGTCTAAGGCCCAGGAGAGGAAATCGCGGAAGGGGTTTACCAGACCGCCGCTAAAGCGCCTTCAAATTAATTAAACCGGGCATAAAAGCGGTCATATAATTTAAAAAACTATTGTCCTGACGACTCTGGAGCCAGACCTGCCCTTCCCCCCAGAGTTGACAGAGGCGTCCCTTGCCCCCCAGATAATTGCCCTTGAGGCTATCGGCGCAGAAGCCCTCGTCGTAACGGATTTGGTAACGCAGGGTTTCCTCGAAGGCCAAGATATAGTCGGGATTGAGCCACCAGCCCTCCTCCTGGGTCAGAGACAGATCCAAAAGACCGCCGTAGGAGCTAAACCACAAATCCCCTTCCCCGGTGAGCCGCAGGAGCGCGTTGCCGGAGGCGTTGAGGAAACGGGTCATATCCGCGAAACTGGGATCGATTTGGACGGTGGGTTTACAAGCCAGAAAGTGGGCGGATTGGAGAAAAATACCTTTACCGGGGGTTAGATAATGGTGATGAATATCCCCCGGCAAGGGGGGCGCCAGAATTAAATGACCAGGCTTATCGTCGGCGGAAAATTGGTTGAGGAAGAGGACATCGTAGCCCACTTCGTTTTTTAAGTTTTGCAACAGCCCCCCCTGAAGGCGGGTCATCAGGGTGACGCTACTATCTTTCGCCAGGAGGGCGGAGGCGTCGACTAAAATACTTTTTCCCGCGGTTAATTCCAGGTCTAGGGTGCTGTAACGAGGGCCGTTGTCGATGGAAAAATTGAAGTCCCGTTTGCCCTGGGGATCGACTTTCTTGTCCCGACTTTCCTTGAGATTAAGAATGAGACCGTCGGCGAAATCGTCGGCTAGGAGTTCTTCGTCATTATCGGCGGGCGGCGGCGGGGAGTCGGCCATAACAGTTATCAGATGACAGGCGTCAGTGATCAGATTTGAGTGAAGTATAGGCTAAGTCCGTAGTTTGAAACTCTGATCCCGCCGGTGGAGCTTGAAGTTTTCCGGCAGAGCGCCGTGTTCCAGCCTTCTGGCCATGGCTTTAGGGCGGTGGGTCTGGCAGTAGAGCAAGCCTTCCCCTTTAAATTGACAAAAGACTCCGGCGCCGTTGGCGAGTTGATTTTTAGGTAAAACTTTTGTTTTTAAGGTGTTTTCAAAGGCGACGATATGCTCGAGACTAATGGTGTAGTCCCCCGCCACTTCCACGGGGTAAATCCCCCCTAAACCGCTGACCAAAACGGCGCCGTCTCCCACCAGACTCAGCCAGGTGCTATTTTCAGTGCCAGCCTTGGCTTTAAAACTCTCAAAACCGACAAACAACTCGATTTTGCCGTCGCAGGCCAGGTAGGAGCTATGACGAACAATGAATTTATACTTGCTCATTTGGTATTGAGCCAAATTGCCCACCAGCGCCGGCGCCAGATAGAGGGTTCCGCCCTCCTCCCCGGCCTTAAAACTTTGGAGGAAAAGGGATTTAGACGGCGCTTGAAACATCTTGCCTTTGCCGCTCTCCCGACCCCGACGCATGAAGGTATTGATCTTAAAGTCTCCCTGGAGGGCCAGCAGGGCGCCCGCCTGGGCGATCAGCTCTTCCTGAGGTTCCAACTGGGCCTGGGCGATGGTCTGGGATTGATTGGAGAGGAGTTCGACGCGCATAGGTTTGGGGGATAAGCTCGGCTCAGAGAGGGGTTCAGCGAAATTGGAGCCGCAGATAGCGGGCCATACCGGAGCAACTACGGGACTGGAGATAGACGATACCGCCGCCCTGAAGTTGGCTGGCGACGCCTTCCCCGGTCTCGCTGTTTCCTACCAAACCCTTGGGAAAATTAGCCTTCAGTTTCAGTTTGGCGCTGTAGGCGACCAAGTGCCCCTGCTCAATTACCAGGCGCTGATGAACTTGGCGCTGGAACAGTTGCCCGTAACTGCCGAGGAAGACCCGACCCTTGCCGGAAAGCTTGAGGGCGAACAGTCCCTGACCCGCTAGCCAACTGGAAAACCCCACCCACTGGAGACTCAGTTTAGCGCCGCTGGTGTGGGCGATGTGGGCGCCGGGAACGAGACAAAGACCCGTTTTGGTTAGATCCAAACGGATAATATCCCCCGGCAAGGTTTTGCTGAGGACTAAGCTCAAGGGTTCCTCCGTCGGGTTGTGGATTTGGGCGAAGGAGGGAAAATAGCCGCCGCAGAGACGATAGAGCAGAGCGGGGAACAGCCCTAACATCCGAGTTTTTTTCACCGCCAGTCCTTCGTCCAAACTCACCAGCGCCGCCACGGCGATGGCGAGCTTTTCCCCCGGCTTGAGGGTGACAGCCAGAATGGAAAAATCAGGGCGAAAGCGAATTTTGTAGAGCATAGCGCCAGCAAAGAGCCTTATCTTCCCTCATTTTGACCCAAGACCTGTCTTTCATCTCCCCCAGAGTCAGAATTTAGGAG
>JAYKIZ010000074.1:0-3550 GCA_035285965.1 Cyanobacteriota bacterium
TAGAGGACTAAATCCGCCTGGGCTAAAATCCGGTGGCCCCGCAGGGTGATTAAATCCGGCGCTCCGGGGCCGGCGCCGATAAAGTAAACCGCCGGGGCAAATTCCTTACTCATAGGTCGGCGCAGGATACAGATCCGGCAGGGGGCGCCCCGTCCGGTAGAGCCAGACTAAAATAGCGGCGCCCAGGAGCATCAGGGTTAAACTCACCAACTGGGCCATTCTCAGGGGGCCTAACATCAAGCTATCCATCCGCAGACCCTCAATCCAGACCCGCCCGCAGCTGTAGAGCAGAAGATACAGCCCCGTCACAGCGCCGACTTTGACGCGTTGGGGAGACTTGAGACCGTAGAAAAAGACCGCCATTAAGATCCCAAAAACTCCTAAATTCCAGAGGGATTCGTACAAAAAGGTCGGATGAAAATACTCAAATTGTCGATAGGCCCAGGGTCGATAGTCTAAGGGAATGTAGAGTTTCCACGGCAAATCCGTCGGCGCGCCGAAGGCTTCGGAGTTGAAAAAATTGCCCCAGCGTCCAATGGCCTGACCCAAAATCACCGCGGGAGCCAAGACGTCCAACAGGTTCCAAAAGGAGAGCTTATGGCGCCGGACAAAGACCCACGCCGCTAGGGTTCCTCCGATCAGCGCCCCGTGGATAGCGATGCCCCCCTGCCAAATCGCCAGCGCCTGCCAGGGATGGGCGGCGTAGCGGGGCCATTCAAAGAGGACGTAGTAGAGCCGGGCCGCCGGAATCGCCGTCAACAGGAGCCAAATCGCCAACTCGCTAATTAAATCCGGGTCAATGCGGCGCCGTTGAGCCAGGTTTTGCGCCAGGACGCAACCCAGCAAAAAAGCCAAGGCGATCAGTAGTCCGTACCAGCGCAGAGCTAGGGGGCCGAATTGCCACAAGATGGGCCCCGGCGATTGGAATTGCCCAGCCAGAAGAGAAACCATAACCGGAGCTTTAAACGTTAAACGAGGAGCCAAACGAACGGCGCCGTTAGGCTTAACATCTTATCATCTCCCTTTGTCCCCCCTAATCCCGGCTTAACGGCGCCGACTTTAAAAGCCAAGGTTTCTAGTTCCCCTCCCTCGCTTCCCAAGGGGAGCGCCAACCTGTCGGTACAAAACATAGAGATCTTGCGGTTGCGTCCGGCTTAAACGCTCATCCGGCGCTTGACCCTCATCATTTACCCCCTAATCTCCTCCAACCAGTACCAGTAACCAGTCTGAATATCGCTTCCAAAAGCGCCGTAGAAAGATTAGTGTGATGTAAACAACCGCCCTTGAGTAGAACGACAAGCGCGGTTTTTCAAGAGAGTCAAGCCCCCCACAGTACTGTAAATTCAGGCTAATTTATTTGGAGGGTAAATTTCAACACTTCATTTAGTCGTTGTAGTTGCTGCTGACCTAGCCTACCTAACCGTCGCTGTAACAATCGGCGCTCTAGGGTGACTATTCTAGTGGCTCTAATTTTGGAGGTTACCTTAAGCCCTGTTTGAGTAAATTCTGGGTCATCTCTAGCTAAGATCAATTCATCTGAGGTTATGCGGTCTAAATTTTGGGAGGAGATGAAACAAAGGGTAATGTCTTGTCCCTGAGGATCAACCCAAAGGACTACTGCTGGTCGGATCTTGGTCTGGCTGAGGTTGGTGAAGGGAAATGGAACCAATACGATGTCGCCTTTTACTAGGGGCATAGGATAGGTTCTCCATCAGTAAGGCTATATATCTCCGGTTCGTCATTCAAGAACTCGAAACTGCCTCCTCGTAGGGCGAGGGTGATGATATCTGGGGTAGATGGGTAAATAACATCAAAGAAAAGCTTTTCTTCCACAATGGCTTGTTCCTCTGGAGAGAGTGAACGGATAAGCTGAATGATAGATTCGACTAACTGGGTATTCATCGCTTAACTCCTTGTAGGATTTCTCTGTGTTTTGTCTGTCTCCGTGGTTATATTCACCACATAGGCAAGAAATTCAGAGTCCTGTTCACGGTAACACTGCCTAGAGTAGCGATATGTGGAAACTTTTAGTATATTACTCCACTTTTGGATGATCCGGCAAGGATCGGCTTCACAGTACAGTGCCCAAGAAATGTTCTGGATAGCGCTCCCAAAAGCGCCGTAGAGAGACTAGTGACTAACGCCGTCCGTCGCCAAGATAAACTTCGCCTTCTGCCGCGCCGTCGCCCCGCTTTCCCGTAGCGCCGTCAGCGCCGCGGTCACTTGTCCTGGAGAGTAGACCTGAATGTGGATATTGTTGCGCTGAAGCACGCCCCCCGGTAGGTCGGATTGGTTAGAGCTACCGGTTCTGAGCTTCTTAATCGTCGTCGCTTTATTGCCAAAGGCTTCCAGAAACGCGAAGGGAAAAGCCTCCGGGTCAAAGGGCAGACCCGCAAGCTGAGACACGGCTTCTTCAATTTCAACGGCGTTCATAGGGCGTTTTCGAGAGGTTGCTCATGCCAGCGCCGTTTCCACTGCCGGGTCGGTTCCAAGTGCGGGGACTGGGCCTGCTCCCCTTGCCGGCGCCGGTGGATGGTCTCCGGGTCGTCCGTTAGGGAGGGATCGCGATAGGGAACGGCGGCTTGGGTGTGGAGGTGTTCCCTTTCCGCCGGGGAAAGGGGGGGAACGAGGGTGGGGTCAAAACTGGCGAGGGTGCCGGGGGAGCGCCGACCCACCTGGGGGCCCGGGCCGACGGTTAGCCCGCTTAAGCCGAGGGCAGTCCTCACCGCCGCGGCGCAGGAGTAGGTGGCCAAAAGTCCCGTCGGTTTTAAACACTGAGCCAAGAGAGCGATGAATTCCACCGTCCAAAGCTGGGGGCATTTGGGGGGAGAAAAGGGATCGAGAAAAATGGCGTCGGCCCGAAAGCCAGAAGCGACGATTCGAGGCAAGGAGCGGCGGGCGCAGTCCCAAAAGATCCGGGCCTCAAGATTAGCGGTTTGAATGGCTCCCCCTTCAATGAGGGCGGTTAAGTCTCTCACCACCGCCGGGGGATAGTCCGCCAATAAACCCTGCTCCAGCGCCGCCTGGGGAACCTGGCGGTCTCGCTCCAGCGCCCGCAAACGCACAAAGCAGTGGGGATTACGCTCCCGAATCGCCGTCAGGGCCGCGGCGCTGTTGTAGCCCAGCCCATAGCAAACGTCCAACAGGGTAATCTCCTCTACTTGAGACGCCAACTCCCCGAGACGGCAGGGATAGACAAACTTGCCCAGCGCCTCTTCCTGAGCGCCGGAGCGGGAGTGGAAGGTTTCCCGAAATTCGGGGGAATAGAACGTATAGGAGCCGTCCGCCGTCGCCTGAGGCTGGAGCATTAGGACTGAGAGCGGGTCTGTTCCAGTTCCGCTTTTAAAGCGGTGATTTGTTGGATCAGGTCTTCCAATTCTTGCTGGGCTTGGTTGTAGCTGACGGAGACCGTTAGGTTAGAGCCGCCGGCGCCGGGGTTCGCCTTTTGTTTCGCTTGTTGGAGCCAGTCTTCCACCGCCCGCCGGGCTTCGGCTTCCGTCACGGCGCCTTTTTCGGCCCAAATCCGGGTCTGTTCCCCCAGTTGAGTTTG